>CAZGAU010000060.1:21206-27473 GCA_964523725.1 uncultured Saprospiraceae bacterium | reverse complement strand
GCGCACGGAAGAACTTGCCCGGGAAAAAGAAAAGGTGGAACAACAAAACGAAACGCTGCTCCATATTCAAAACGAGATTCTTGCGCAAAACGAAGAGATTCGCAAGCAACGCGACGACATCCAGGCGATGGGCGAGCGCATCCACCGCGCCGATCAGGAGAAGCTCAATTTCTTTACCAATATCTCCCACGAGATTCGCACCCCGCTTACACTCATTATCAGCCCCTTGGAAAAGGTTTTAGATACGCTTGCGGAAGATCATTTTTTGCAGCGGCAATTATCGGTTGTGCATCGCAACGCACAAAAGCTGGTACTGCTGGTCAATCAAATGCTCGACTTCCGTAAAATGGAGAACAACAGCTACAAACTGAAGGCCGCAAGATTTGATCTTGAGCAAGTGTTGCAGCAAATCATGTCCGGCTTCGCAGATCAGGCGTCCCGGCAAAAGATTGACTTCCGTCTGGAAAGCAGGCATCCCGCCCTGGAAGTGTGGCTGGATTACGAGAAGTTTGATAAGATCATTTCCAACCTGCTGTCCAACGCATTCAAATTCACGCCTGTCGGCGGGAAAATTGTAGTTGAAACAAACGTCATAGGTGATAGCGCTGAAGCGCAACGCGCTGTCATCACCGTTGTCGATAACGGCGTGGGCATCCCGGCAGAGCAGCTGCCCAAGATTTTTGAAGCTTTTTATCAGGCGGACAACGCCAACAGCCTGCAAACCGGCGGCACCGGCATCGGGCTCGCCATCGCCAAAAGTCTGACCGAGCTGCATCATGGTACGATAGCGGTGGAAAGCCAAGAAGGACAAGGCACACAGTTTCAGATCACTTTGCCTTTGGGCGATGCGCATCTAACCGCAGATGAGCTGATTGAAAATCCGTCCGCTATTCATGCGGCTACAACATTTTCAGCGGTACCAACCGAAGCCAGTGCCTTG
The DNA here is from genome assembly GCA_964523725.1 of uncultured Saprospiraceae bacterium. GTDB lineage: Bacteria > Bacteroidota > Bacteroidia > Chitinophagales > Saprospiraceae > JADJNW01. The sequence goes on along the minus strand of CAZGAU010000060.1, from coordinate 26,533 downwards.
CCGAAAGCCAATAAAAATGGCGCAAACACCCGGCGCGACGTCGTCCTGATCGTGGAAGACAACGCCGATCTGCGCATGTATCTGCGCGAATGCCTGGAGCCTGTGTACGAAGTGCACGAAGCCGCCAACGGTCAAACCGGGCTTATCGAAGCTGAAAAAATTCAACCTCACCTGATTATCTCCGATATTATGATGCCGGAAATGGATGGACTGGAATTATGCAGACGCATCAAAACCAATCTGGAAACTTCGCACATTCCCGTCGTGCTGCTCACCGCCAAATCGACCCAAGCCCATAAACTGGAAGGGCTTGCCATCGGAGCTGATGATTATATTTCTAAACCCTTTGACGTGCGGGAACTACAAATCAGGGTTGCCAACCTGATCCAAAACCGCAAGCTGCTGCGCAAACAATTCAGTCAAAACATTACGCTCGATCCCCAGCAGGTCACGCTCTCTTCCGCCGACGCAGAATTTCTGCAAAACGCTTTAACTCTTGTTGAAAATCATTTATCCAACGCCGACTTCAGCGTGGCAGATTTTGTAAAGCACATGGGCGTCAGCCGTTCTTTGCTCCATTTAAAACTCAAGGAACTCACCGACCAGTCCGCCAGTGATTTTGTTCGTTCCATCCGTTTAAAAAGAGCTGCCCAGTTGCTCGCGCAACATCAGCGCACCGTAGCAGAAATTGCCTACATGGTCGGTTTTAATGACCCCAAATACTTCCACAAGTGCTTCAAGGAAAGATACGGCACCACGCCGGGAAACTTTGCTGCCACTACTGCGCCGGAACAAGACTAATATTGGAATAGAGGCGTGTACCAGGCATCGGGAGACAACTACCACGCTTTGGGAGACAACTACCACGCATCGGGCGATGACTACCAATCATTGGGAGGCGTGTACCAGACATCGGGAGACAACTACCAGGCATCGGGCGATGACTACCAATCATTGGGAGGCGTGTCCCAGGCATCGGGAGGCGTGTCCCAGGCATCGGGCGATGACTACCAATTATTGGGCGATGTGTACCAGGCGTCGGGCGATGACGACTATTTTCTGGTAACTGCGAATTTGCATTTGCGAGACAGCTATTTTGAGTGAAATTTTATCCACGGCTTAATGATGAAAGACGACGAAATCGCCACAAGTACATTCCAGTTTGCATATCCATTCAACATATGTAGAATACTTTTGCACATAGCTCCACTTCTGAAAGTTATGGAAATGGTACTTTTGGATAATTGAACAAAAATCAAAAGTATGAAGCAACGTTTAACCTATTTGTTACAGCTCCTTGTGGTGCTGTTCCTCAGCCCTATTCTTCTCCAGGCTCAGATACCCGATAATCCCGCTGCGGATGGTATCCTTGGGCAACAGGATTTTACCAGTAAGATTTCCGGCAAAGCCGCCGATATGTTTAATGGTCCGAATGGCATAACGGTCGATCCCCTAAGCGGCAAAGTCTTTGTCGCCGACCGGGGCAATCACCGCGTACTCCGCTGGGCAAGCGCCGATGCCATGACCAATGGCTCCGCTGCCGAAGCAGTTCTGGGTCAGCCCGATTTTGAAACCACGACCGCTGGTTTAAGTGCCGCTAAGATGGATAATCCCATTGGTGTGCAAATCGATCACGAGGGCAGGCTCTGGGTATGTGATTTTTCCAACAATCGCGTATTGCGTTTTGATAATGCCGCCAACAAAGCTTCCGGCGTGGATGCCGACGGAGTATTGGGTCAGCCCGATTTCACCAGCAAAACTGCGGTAACTTCCCAAAGTACCATGCGCGGTCCCGTGGTAAGTTACGTGGATGTAAGCGGTACGCTTTGGGTTACAGAATTCAACGCGCACCGTGTAACCCGCTATGACAATGCTGCCGCAAAAGCCAACGGCGCTCCCGCCGACGGCGTGCTTGGGCAGCCCGATTTTGATACAGGTAGCAGCGCGCTTACTGCAACCGGTATGGCCAGTCCCAACGGATTGTTTGTAGATAAAGACGGCAGACTTTGGGTCAGCGAAACCGGCAACCGCCGTGTCACCCGCTTTGATGATGCTGCGAATAAAGCCAATGGCGCTGCCGCTGACGGCGTATTGGGTCAGCCTGATTTTACGACGAATACCGCAAACGTTACCCGCAATGGATTTTCCAGCTTGCGTTTTGTCACCGGTGACAGCGCGGGTCGCATTTACGTCATTCAGGAAGGCAGCCATAGAATTGTTGTGTTCAACGATGCTGCCAACAAACCCAACGGTGCAGATGCCGACAATATCTGGGGGCAGGCAGATTTTACCACCGGCACAGCCGCCAATCCGCCAACTGCCAGCAGTTACAATACGCCCCGCGCTATGACCATCGATGAACAAAGAGGTCACGTTTGGGTAGCCGATTGGGCGAATCACAGAGTGCTGCGTTACGATATTCAGTTCCAGACCGGTTTAGTCATTACCGATAATCCTACTCCGGCAAATGTATTGGGTCAAACCGATTTTGAAACCAAGACTTCCGGCAAGGGCGCTGATAAATTTAACGGTCCGAATGGCGTAGCCGTAGATCCTGTTTCAGGGAAGGTATTTGTCGTGGATCGCGCCAACCACCGCGTACTGCGCTGGACCAGTGAAGCTGCCCTGCTGACCGGCTCTGCCGCCGAAGCGGTCTTTGGACAACCCGATTTTGAAACAAGTACTGCCGGCATCACCGCTGCCAAGATGGATAACCCAATCGGCGTGCACATTGATGATGCAGGTCGCATGTGGATTGGCGATTTTTCCAACAACCGGGTGCTGCGCTTTGACGACGCGGCCAATAAAACCTCCGGCGCAGACGCGGACGGCGTGCTCGGTCAACCGGATTTTGTGAGCAAGGCTGCGGTCACCTCTCAAAGTACCATGCGCGGCCCGGTCGGTATCTATGTCGATCACAACGGAACGCTTTGGGTATCCGAATTTAACGCGCACCGTGTCACGCGTTACGACGATGCAGCTAATAAAACCAACGGCGCTCCTGCGGACGGCGTGCTTGGACAGCCAGATTTTGATACTGGTAGCAGCGCTTTGACCGCCACCGGCATGGCCAGCCCGAACAGTGTTTTTGTAGATAAAGACGGCAGACTTTGGGTCAGCGAAACCGGCAATCGCCGTGTGACCCGATTCGACGATGCTGCCAACAAAGCAAATGGCGCTGCCGCTGACGGCGTGCTGGGTCAACCGGATTTTACAACCAATACTGCTAATGTCACGCGCAATGGATTTTCCAGCTTGCGTTTTGTAGCCGGCGATAACGCGGGTAGAATTTACGTCATTCAGGAAGGTAGTCACAGGATTGTGATCTTTAATGATGCCGCGAATTTGCCAAATGGTCCCGACGCAGATTATATCTGGGGGCAGCCCGACTTTACCACCGGCACCGCTGCCAATCCACCAACCGCCAACAGTTACAACACGCCCCGCGCGATGTTTGTAGATGAAGCCAGAAGCAACATTTGGGTGGCCGACTGGGGTAACAATCGCGTATTGCGCTACGGCGTTGCGCAGGGCAGTGAGCGCAGTCTTGTACTGCTCGCGCCCGTAGGCGGTGAAAGCTGGATGCAAAATACCGTGCAAAAAATACTTTGGACGAGTAATCAAGTAGAAAATGTCCTGATCGAATTCTCTGAAGATAATGGCGCCAATTGGACGACTTTGGCAACGGTAGCTGCCGACGCCGGCGAATACGAGTGGACCGTGGATAGCGATCTCACCGACCAGGCTTTGGTACGCATCAGCGACGCCGCGGACAATACCCTCCAGGCAGTCAGCGAACCGTTCAGCATCATTGAAACCGTGTTCGATATTACCTTGCTTTCGCCGAATGGCTACCAGCAGTGGGAAGCCGGCAAGACGCTGAATATTTTGTTTGAAACCACGAACGTCAGCACGATCCAAATTGAAGTTTCGTACGATAACGGCGCCAACTGGGAAACGCTCGAAGCTACTTACCCGGCGGAATCCGGCAGCTACGCCTGGACTATCGGGGAAACTTTAAGTGATGAAATGTTGATCCGCCTGAGCGATGTGAGCAATGCAGAAACCAATGCCGTCAGCGCGCATACTTTCAGCATTGTAGAACCGCGCACCGGCGGCGAGCAGGATTTTATTTTCTTCAGCGATAGCCCGACACCCGATTTTTATGATTCCAGCTTTGGTTTTGCCAATGCGCCCAGCACTTTAAAGTTGGTGGGCAGTAAACTTCCGGTCAGCACCAAATATTCGCTGGTGGGTAATTACTCACTGGAACTGAACTGGTTCTCTTATTTTGGAGGTGACTGGGGCGGAGCAGTGGCCGGCATCGGTTGGGTAGGTCGTGATTTTACTTTGAAAGATACTTTGTCGATCAAGGTTTTCAGCGAGAAGGCCTTTACTCCGGCAGCTATTCCATTCATTTATGTGGAAGACCTTTCCAACCGGAAGTCCACCAAAATTGACCTGACCAACTTTGTTTCTACCATTGCCGCCAACGAGTGGCAGGAAATCAAGATTCCGGTGCAGGTGTTTGAAGACAATCCCGGCGCAGCCGACCTGACCCGTATCAAGACCATCTTCTTCGGGCAACGCCTCGTGGATGGCATGGAACGCACGCTTTACCTCGACGATATTCGCGTGAGCGGCGAGCCTATCACTGGCGATTCGATGCGGCTTTACGTAGTGCTTGGTTCTTCTACCGCTGCGGGCACAGGCGCCAGCGTTGCCGACAGTTCCTGGGTAGGGCGCTTCCGCAATTACGTGCAAAGCCTCGATTCTACTGCTTTAGTGATCAATTTGGCCGTGGGCGGTTATACCTCTTATAATGTAATGCCGACTGATTTCACGCCTCCGGCAGGCAGACCTCAGCCCAACGTCAATAATAATATTACACAGGCGCTGGCGTACAAGCCAACCGCCATTCTAATCAATCTTCCGAGCAATGACGCCACGCAGGGCTTCACGCTTCAGGAGCAGATCAGTAATTTTAATACTATTATTACATTGATCGAGGATGCGGAAATTCCATTCAGAGTCACCACCACGCAGCCCAGAAATCTGAGCGCAACCGGCATTCAGAATCTAAAGGATATGCGGGATTCCATCCTGGCAATTTACGGCGAAAACGCGGTGAACATTTTTGATGAACTGGCGACCGAGACCGGCGGGCTTAAGCCTTCTTACGATATTGGCGACGGCATCCACGTCAACAACGCCGGGCATAAGTACATCTACGATCAAATTGTAGGCTCGGGTATTCTGGCGGATCTCATCGCCACCGACGTGGAAGTGATCGGCAAACAGCCTTCCTTTCTGGAGCAGAATTTTCC
>CAZGAU010000060.1:4226-21106 GCA_964523725.1 uncultured Saprospiraceae bacterium | reverse complement strand
TCGGTTGGGAATTCTTGAGCAAGCTTAATAGAATTGCGCAATTGTTGAATATAATTCCTGGAATCATTGATTCTTTGCTGCATATCAGCGAGATCGCTCGTGGCATCGCCGTGGCCGGGAATGGACACTCCCCCACCCCAATTTTTTATCATATTTTCTGCTTTTGATAAGGTTTTTTCATAATCATAACTGCTGTGGTAAATAAATGGAAATTCAACATTGGATAAATAATCGCCTAACAGCCAAATGCGCTGCTCATTCCACGATACGATTGTAAATAAACCATCGCCGGTGTGCCCGGGCGCAAGGTAAAAAGTAAATGTGGTGCCGCCGATCTTTACAACTTGTCCGTCTTCCTTTGCAATAATATTTACTTCCGGGTACTCGATCGGGTAACTTCGCTCCACGTAAAATCCTTCATCCCAGTCTTTTATTTGTTGTATAACCTTTTCTTTATCCGCATTTTCCACAAAAGCCTGCGAAGCGATCACCTCCGCGCCGGTAAACGCGCGGTAGCCTATGATGTGATCATAATCAGAATGTGTAAACAATAAATAAAGCGGGCGATTGCCGCGAATATCCAGGGCATATTGCTTGACCGTCGCCACCTCCTCCGGGAGCCAGTTGGGGTCCACGATCAGCACCAGATCAGGGGTTTTGACAACGGTAGAAGTCGTGCGATACAAGGCGCTTTCAAACACGGTAAGATGCGGATTGGAAATTTGAATTTTCATGAAGGTGCAGATTTTTACCTCAAAAATAAATAATCCGGATGAACCAAGCTAAACATAAGACTTTCTAGATAAAAACGCTCAGATGTTATATGATTTTTATTTTTTATTCGACTATGCCGTGCTAGGTTTGCGGATTCTGGTGGCGATTGTCTTTTTTTCCAGTGGCAGGAGCCATATTGCCAAACCTCGGGAACGCGGCGAAAGCATGGGCTTATCGCCGATGGCAGCTACCTTACTTGGTCTGGCTGAGATCATCGGCGCAATTTCCGTTGCTGCAGGAATTTATATACAAGTTGGCGCAATATTATTAATTATCACCATGCTGGGCGCGATTTATAAAAAAATCTTCGTCTGGAAAACCGGTTTTTACAGCAGCGAGGGTTTCGGCTGGCATTACGATGCGATTCTGCTCCTGGCAAATCTCGTATTCTTGGCAGAAGGCGGCAGATTTGTTTTAATCGGGTAAATAAAATTAATGATTTATATTACAATCATCCGGTACTTATTTATTATCTGCATAATACCTTCCCAGATAGTCGACGATTTTTGTTTTAATTTCCTGAGGATCAATGGTTCCTTCAATACTGTAAAGCACCTTGCCGCCCGGCGCGATCAAAGCGGTGTAAGGCAAAGAGCCCTGCCAGTTTTTATCCACTACTTCAATTAAATCATAAACATTATCACCGGAGTAAATAAAATTCCAGTTGGAAGCCTCCATTTTTTGCAACATCTGATGCGCTTTATTTTTCATGTGGGGCTTATCGGTGGAAATGGAAATAAATTCAAAGTCACGGTCGCGGTACATCCGGTTAATGTCCACAAACGAAGGAAATTCCATAACGCAAGGCCCGCACCAGGTCGCCCAAACATTGATCAAACGGAGCTTTGAGCCATTGTTTTTGATTAAAGTATCCACGCTGGTTAGGCTTATTTCCTGCAAAGTCACCGGTTCCTGTGCCCATTGCTCGCGCTGTTTGGCGATCCACTCGTTTTTGGAAGCCCATTTGATCGAACAGCCAAAGGTTTTGGTGGTGGCTATTGGCACCGGTTTCCCGGCAATCATAGCGTCGAGCGCATTGCGGAGATCGGTTTGTTTTGGCTCGATGTAAGGATTTTCGGTGTCGTCGATCCGGCCGGTGTAACGTAGTTTCCGGTCATTGTCAAATACAAATACGTGCGGGGTGGCAAAAGGCCCATAAGCTTTGGACGCTTTTTGAATATCTCCATCATATAAATAAGGAAAATTATATTTTTTTTCTTTGGCGCGGATTTTCATTTCATCCAGATTGTCGCTCATATCGGAATAGCCCAGTTCCGACAAGCTGATCGCATCGGGGTCATTTGGTGAAATCGCCACAAAATCAACACCTTTTGATTTATAATCTTTTACAATTTGAATAAATTTATCTTCATAAGCCTGAGCGGTCGGACAGTGATTGCAAGTAAATAACACGACGAGCACGTCCGCGTTTTTAAAATCTTGGAGTGAATAATTTTTTCCGTCCACACCAGGCAGGTCAAAATCAGGCGCAGCAGAACCGATGGGCAGGGTTTCTATTTTTTTATCCTGCGCGAACAGACTAACAACTGGCAAGCATAAAAGCAGAAGCAGCATATAATTTTTCATACAAATCCATTTAGCTGAATAAAATTCCAAGATAAGATTTTTCCAGAAACGTAAGAATCGATAGGAAGCAAAATATAAACGCGGATACCGGGCAGTTGCCAGCATCCGCGCTTAGTCATAATAAAAATTCTTATTTTATACTTTCCAGATAACGAGTTACTTCGTTGAAAACATTATCAGCGGTAAAACCGAATTTTTCATCCAGCACCGTATAAGGCGCCGAATAGCCAAAATGCGTAACGCCCCAAACGCGACCACGCGGCCCAACCAAACCTTGGAGTGTAACGGGCAGCCCCGCCGTCAAACCGAAAGTTGGAATGTCTTCAGGTAGAATTTCTCGCTGATATTCAATCGGTTGCGTCCTAAACAAACCTTCGCTCGGCGCGGATACGATGCGGATTTTCAGTTTTTTCTCAGCGCGTAATTTCTCCGCACCGGCCACCAAAGTAGACACTTCCGAGCCGTTTGCTACCAAAATTACATCCGGTTTGCCCTCGCTGTCCTGCACGATGTACGCGCCTTTAGCCGCCGCCTGTGCATCCTGATAACGGGTGCTGTTGGGGCGAGCCGGCACATCGTCAATATTCTGGCGTGACAGGATCAAACCACTCGGGCTCTGCTGATTTTCCAAAGCCAATTTCCAGCAAAACGTCGTTTCGTGGCCATCCGCCGGGCGCAAGGCCAGGAAACTATTGTGTCCGGAGTGATTTTGCAATTGTTCCAACAGGCGAATCTGCGCTTCCTGTTCGACCGGTTGATGGGTTGGTCCATCTTCCCCGACGCGGAAAGCATCATGCGTCCAGATGAAAATCACCGGTTGTTCCATCAAGGCACAAACGCGAATCGCTGGCTTCATATAATCGGAAAAAGCGAAGAAAGTCGCACAAACCGGGATCACGCCGCCGTGCAAGGCAATACCGGTGGACAATGCCGCCATCGTCAATTCCGCCACACCCGCCTGCAGGAAAGCGCCGGAGAAATCGCCCTTCTTCAACTCGGTGGTTTTTTTGAGGAACGAATCGGTTTTGTCGCTATTTGACAGGTCGGCGGAAGCCACGATCATATTCTCTACATGATCCGCCAGATAAGCCAGCACAGCGCCCGAGGCATTACGCGTAGCACTATTGGCGCCTTGTTTGATCTGGCTCCAGTCGATGGCCGGTAATTCATTTGCAAGGAAGCGCTTCAATTTCCCCGCCAGCGCAGGGTTTGCGGATTCCCATTTCTGGAAGGCTGCTTTGCGAGCAGCAGCTGCCTTTGATTTTTCTTCTTTAACTTTTGTGTAATAATCCGCTACTTCCTGAAAAACCTGAAAAGGATCGTCAAGATTACCACCCAGTTTTTCAATCGTTTTTGCAAAAGAAGCCTTGGATTGCCCGAGCGGCTTACCGTGCAATTCCACCTCGCCTTCATATTCAGAGCCATCTTCCTTCACTACGCCTTTACCCATCACGGTTTTACCGATAATCAGCGTCGGACGTTCGGTTTCTTCTACGCCGGCACGCAAAGCCTTGCGAATCGCATCATGATCATTACCATCGATGGTCAGCACATGCCAGCCCCAGGCTTCATATTTCTTGGCAGTATCCTCACTGGTAACGGTTTCCACTTCAGTGGACAACTGAATATCATTGGCATCATAAAACATCACAATATTACCCAAGCCCAGGTGACCGGCAATTCGACCTGCACCTTGCGAAATTTCTTCCTGAACGCCGCCGTCAGAGATATAAATATAAGTTTTGTGTACCACTTCTTCGCCAAAACGAGCCGCCAGAAAGCGCTCCGCAATCGCCGAACCAATACCAAAGGTATGCCCCAGACCCAGCGGTCCTGAGGTGTTTTCAATACCCCGGGCTACGTCCAGTTCCGGGTGGCCGGGAGTCGGACTTCCCCATTGACGGAAATTTTTAATATCTTCGATCGTAATGTTCCCGAGCAGCGTTTGTACCGAATACAACATCGCCGACATATGCCCGGCATCCAGAAAAAAGCGGTCCCGAAACGCCCAATGCATATCGCCGGGATCATATTGCAAAAATTCGGTATATAAAATATGGATAAAATCTGCCCCGCCCATCGGACCGCCGGGGTGGCCGGAACTGGCTTTTTCTACCATAGCTGCCGAGAGCAAGCGAATATTATCGGCTGACCGCAGTGATATATCTACATTCGGTGTCACCGTTTGATGATCTTTCATTTTCTGTGATTTGAATTGCAAAAAAATTTCCGAAGCAAAAATCAGCTGCGAAAATACAACATCCCAAAGACTGAAGCTAATGCAACGGAAAAAAATGCCTGATTTTAAAGCTACGTATGCAGCAAAAGCTCAAATGAATCTTATATTTTTGAACAAAATCATCCGCCAGGAATTATTAATGTTTAAACAATAAAATACCAAATCATGCGCAAAATAAAGCAATTACATCAGGCTGTCTTCGACCCGATCGCCGATCTGGATACTTACCGGGCTATGCCGACCCGATCCATCCGGCATCTCGATCCGTTTTTGTTTTTGAATCACCATGGTCCGCAGCAATATGGTCCCAATAACAATGGTTTGCCCTTTGGGCCGCATCCGCACCGGGGGTTTGAGACGCTCACCTTTATTTTGCAAGGCGACATTACCCATCGTGATTCCAGCACCGGCGAAAGCGTGATCAAAGCAGGCGGCATTCAATGGATGACCGCGGGCAGCGGATTGGTGCACGCTGAGGTTTCTTCTGAAGAGTTCAAGCAAAAAGGTGGTATGGAAGAGGTCATCCAACTTTGGCTGAACTTGCCGGCGCGGCTGAAAATGACCGAGCCAAATTATATTGGTTTGCAAAAAGACGCCATCCCGAGTGTTTCGCTGGACGAAGGGAAAGTCACGGTTCGCCTGATTTCCGGGGAAATAAATGGGCAAAAAGGTCCGGTTCATTCTTTGACCGGTTTGATGACCAGTAGTATAGATTTCAAGCAAGGCGGGACTTTCCGCACGGAAGTAGCGCCGGAGCGAAACATCCTTTTTTACGTGGTGAATGGTGAAGTGGAAGTGAATCAGACCATCGCAAAGACCCACACGCTGGTGGAGTTTTTCAACGAAGGTAATAGCCTGGAAATCAAAGCATTAGAGGATTCTACTTTAATCTTGGCGCACGGTGAACCTTACAACGAACCGATCGTAGCGCACGGTCCGTTTGTCATGAATTCGGAAGAAGAAATTTATCAGGCTATGCGGGATTACCAAAGCGGAAAGCTGGGTGTCTTAAATGATTAATTCAAAAACAAAAATGCCGGAACGCTATAATAATGATAAGAAAATATTATAATGTTCTGGCATTTACATCATATTATTCTAAAAACATTACTTACCGGCTACCGGCTACTTCACCGCCACTGCCGCTATGTCTTTGAAAACCAATACTTTTCTTGGTAAATATACCATCGTTTTTGTCCAGCTTGAAGTTCTCCACATCTTCCAAAGTCAGTAAATGTGTGGACGTATTATCGCGTTCTTCAATCGGAACTGAGGCAAGTCTAAGATTCTGATTTTTAATGGCTTCCATCACGATACTGCGCACAGAACGAGCATTGCCAAAATATTTATCGCGATATTCGTGAATAAACGCCAGATATTTTTTCAGGTAAGCTTCTGCTTCAGGTGTGGGCACGATCCCTTGCTCGGAAAGCATCAACAGTGCGATCTGGCTTAGTTCTTCCGGTTCATAATCATCAAATTTCAACACTTTATCAAAGCGGGAGCTCAAACCAGGATTGGCTTTCATAAAGGCCTCCATATTGTCCGGGTAGCCCGCCACAAAGACAAAAAACTCGCCCCGGTGATCTTCCATCCGCTTGAGCAGGGTTTGAATGGCTTCATCACCGAAGTCACCATGGCTACCGCCCATATTCATGGAAAGTGCATAAGCTTCATCAATAAATAAGACGCCGCCCAGGGATTCATCAATCCGTTCTGCGGTCTTGATCGCTGTTTGACCGACGTAGCCGGCCACGAGTCCTTGGCGGTCGGTTTCCACCATGTGCCCACGTTCGAGCACACCCAGCGCCTTGTAGATCTTGGTCAGAATTCGAGCCACAGTGGTCTTGCCGGTTCCGGGATTGCCAATAAAAACAGTGTGCAGGAAGAAACTATTGAGCACATCGCGCTCGGTTTCCCGGTAAAAGCGCACCAGCCGCACCAGTTCATTGATTTGCGCCTTGATTTTATCCATACCGATGAGGCGGTTCAGCTCATTGAGCGAATCCTGGAGCAAGGCTTCATCCACCGGGATATTGGGCAATTCGCGGTTGGCCGGATCGTAGATTTTCACCACATCTTCCAACTCAATCGTTGCCAATTGCTCTTTATCCAGCGTACGCGGGCTCTCACTTCCCATGGCACGCAAGCCAAGGTTAATTTTTGCTTTTTCAACCAAATCATAGACAAACCGGGCGTTACCAAAGGTACGATCACGTTTGCGGTAAGCATCCACGATGATCTCATCTACTTTAGACTTGGCTTCTGGCGTCAGAATTACACTTTTTTCTATACAAGCATATTGAGCAATTTGCGACAACTCCTGTGGCAAGTAATCCTGGAATTCAAAGTATAATTTAAAGCGAGATTTCAAACCTGGGTTGGAATCCAGAAAATGCTTCATTTCCTTGGGATAGCCGGCTACAATGACCGCCAGGTCACCCGGGCCATTGGACAATTCCTTGACCAAAATCTCAATTACTTCCCGCCCGAAGTCCTTGCTATCATCGTTGGAACGCGCCAGCGAATAAGCCTCATCAATGAACAGCACGCCGCCCCGGGCTTTTTCGATGGCTTCCTTGACTTTCGGCGCGGTTTGACCGATGTATTCGCCAACCAAATCTACCCGATCCACCTCGTGCACATGCCCCTTGGTAAGCAAGCCCATCTTGCGGTACAGCATCCCCATCATCGTGGCCACGGTCGTTTTGCCCGTACCAGGATTGCCAATAAATACGGAATGTACGTTGATTTCTTCTTTTTCCTCGAAGCCTTTTTCTTTACGCAATTGTAAAAACTGAATGTATTTGGCATGGTTGCGTACCTGCACTTTGATATCATTCAAACCAATGAGCGCGTCGAGTTTGGCCATCACCTGCTCAAAACTCTGTGCTGTTTCACTTTGCGGCGATAATACAATCGTAGATTGACGGTTGGGCAGCAATACGCCGGCGATTCCTTCCTCAAAATCCTCACCCACTTCAAACGGAATTACCGCAAGCAGCCGATCCATGAACACAATTTCAGCGGTGTAGCGATCTTGCCGCCACGAGCCTTTTACATTAGACCCCCAGCCAGCAGTGATTTTAATTACATCATCCCGCTTTTCAATACGTTGCAATCTTACTACTTGACCTTTCAGTTCCCGGGCATCATTATAAAATTTGGTAAATAACTCGCACTGCCAGGGTTTGGTGATATTCAAATTATGAAGTATGATTTCAACGTAAATGTAGCGTGTTTCTTCGCTGCTGAAGCGTTTGTAATAAATCCGCTCATCTTCTATTACATCATCATAAGGACCTTCATATAAACGTAAAGATTGCACTTCCACGTAAGGATTTTCGCCGGGCAGGGCATCCTTCATACCATCCTCGATATAAAAATATTTAGTCGCCAGTTTTTCGCCGTCCACCCAGGCTTCCCAGTAGTAAGTGCCGCGTTTCCAGAAAGCGCCTTCGCTCTTGTTGCCCCAGCCTTCGCGAATGAAAACGACATTATCGTATTTGCTGATTTTTTTCTTTAATTGTAAGGCGCAAAGCTCTTTGCGACCCTTCTTAAGAGCAAAACACTTCAGCGTCACATCAATTTCCCAGTCTTCCTCGTCAAAATATTTATTGTAAAAGGAAAGCTCCGCATAAATAAAAGTAGTCTCATAGCGATCAAAGACTTGCCGATACTTTTTCTTGTTATCTGCAAGCCATTCGGTGGAAGCATATACTTTCAGCTCCCGAAATTTGTATTTTTTAAACGCTGGCATTAAAAATCCTTCCGACATCTAGTTTGTGACTTTATTAGGTGGAAACAAAGTTCCAACAAAAACAACTCCTAATTTGGCAATAATTTGCGGAAAAAGTAAACATTCTTTTGTTAAAAAACGAACCTAAATAAAAAAAGGCCCACCAACTTTTGATTGATGAGCCTTTTTATTTAAAAAACGATACTCCTGTTACTGGTTGGATCTCAAGAAAATGAAGCATCCAGACCATCAAAACAGCGGATCCTTCCGCTTATAATTTTTACTTCGTTACGACAAAACGCTTGGTCATCGTGCCTTTTGGCGTCATAAAGCTATAATTGTAAATACCTTGAGCCATGTTCGTGGTATCCAGACGCAGTGAAAACTCGCCTGCGGGCTGCTTGCCCAATCTTTCGGTACGAACGATCTGCCCCTGGAAATTGGAGATCACCACCGTTACATCCAGAGCTTCCGACAATACATACTGAACTGTAGCATTCGTATTACGGGCAATCGGATTCGGCATGATGTCAAGCTTGCTAACATAACGCTCAATCTCTCCAGTGCTTACCAACTGATCCAACCCGAAAGTTGTGCCATCAGGCAATGCTACCCAAACACCGAAAGCCGGTACGACACCTGAAAACAAACCCGAAGCGAACACCAGCGCAGCACCGCCGTCCAGAGAACTTAAATCTGCCTGGAAAGTCGCCACTACGGTTGAATTGTCATTCTCCGGAGTCACGTCCAGATTATAAGCAGTTGCCGGTACATTTACGAAACCTGAAAAATCGCCGTATGCAATATTGTTGAAAAGAACCGTATTGTTATTTTGTACCACCACATCCACATCCGGCGCATCCGGAGAACCGTGGTACAGGATCAAATCCACGCCGGTACCGGCAAGGGCGGCTTCGCGCGCGCTGTCATACACTTCCAGTCCGAAAGGTGCATTGGCATCACCAACAATACCTCTTGCTACAACATAATAGGTTTTGCCATTTTCAAACGTCACGTCTTCGAAAGTCACCAATGCATCGGCAACCGAAGTGCTATTATCAAGCGCTACCGCAATATCAATTGGCGTTTCTGCCGGTGCGAATTCAAATGCAGTCGCCGAACGGAACGCAAAATCGTCCAGTCCAAGTTCACCGTTGATGTAAATATCGACCGTTGGAGCAGGTGAGTTGTGCACAATTTGTACCCTCGCCACCGGGGAGAACGGAAATTCTACCACCGTACCATCGGGCAATGCTGCAAACAAACCAAAGCCAGGATCGCCGCCCAGAATACCCGAAGCAAACACTTGCGCTACGCCACCAGCCAAACCGGTCAGGTCGGCGTTGAAAGTTGCCACAATATTTGGGTCACCGGCAGCACGTACGTCCAGATAATAATCATCCGCCGGAACGGTGAGGTAGCCGCTTGTAAAGTCGCCGTAAGCCAAATCCTGGATCAAATTGCCCACCAACCGAGCATCTACATCCACATTCGGAGCGCCCGGAGAACCGTGGAATACGTTGATATCTACCAAATCATCTGTTGTTCCTTCTGCATTCGCCAAACCATTGACTACCAGTCCAAACGGAAAATCGCCATCGCCTACAATTCCATTGGCAAACACCACGTACGTCTGTCCATTATTAAAAACAATGTCTTCAAAAGTTACCAGGGCATCCGCCACCGAAGTGCTGTTATCCAATGCTACCGCAATATCAATCGCTACATCGGCCGGTACATCTACAAAGGGCGTCGCTGTACGGAAAGCAAAATCATCGAGTAATTTCAAGCCATTGGTGTAAATATCCACCGTTGGAGAAGGCGAATTATGAATGATCTGCACTTTGGTCGTCGGGGCTACAGGGAATTCTACTACCGTGCCGTCCGGCAAAGCTGCGAACAAGCCGAAGCCAGGATCGCCGCCCAAAATACCGGAAGCAAACACCGTCGCTGCGCCATCCGCCAAACCACTCAGGTCCGCCAGGAAAGTGGCTACGACATTGGGGTCGCCCGCAGCGCGCACATTCAGGAAATAAGCGCCCGGCGCTACCGACAAATAATCGGTGTAATCGCCATACGCCAGATTGGAAATCAGATTGCCCACCGCGAAAGCGTCCACATCCACATTCGGGGCGCCCGGCGAGCTGTGCAAGGCTGCAAATTCCACATTACCAGTGACTTGTGCGGATTCACGAGCCATGTCATTTACCTGCAAAGTGAACGGGAAGTCATCGTTGCCAACGATACCACCAGCAGTCACCACGTAAGTCTTGCCATTTTCAAAAACAATATCCTCGAAAGTCACCAGGGCATCGGCTACCGAGGTACTATTATCCAGTGCTACCGCAATATCAATAGGCACACCGGCAGGCAGGAAATCAAACGCAGTTGCCGTACGGAAGGCGAAATCATTCAGCAGCAGATCGCCATTGGCATATACGTCCACTGTTGGAGCCGGGGAGTTATGTATAATTTGCACCCGCGCTACCGGGCTCGCCGGAAATTCCACCACCGTACCGTCCGGCAAGGCTGCGAATAAACCAAATGACGGTGTATTTCCAAGTAAACCAGAAGCAAACACCGTGGCTGCGCCACCGCCCAGTCCGCTCAGATCCGCCTGAAAAGTCGCTACAATATTGGGATCGCCCGCAGCGCGCACGTCGAGGTAGTAATTACCGGCAGGAACCGACAGATAACTATCGGTAAATTCGCCGAAAGCCAGATCAGAGATCAGCGTACCCACCGTGCGTGCATCTACATCCACATTCGGAGCGCCCGGAGAGCCGTGAAACACAGCAAAATCCACATTGCCCATCATTCCAGCCGCATCCTGAGCCGCCGGATTCACATAAAGATTGAAGCCATTAGTAGCATCGCCAACGATGCCAGCCGCAATCACCACGTATGTACCGCCGTCATCCAGCGAACCAAGCGGGAAAGTGGCAATCGCATCTGCCACGGAATTGCTGGGGCTTACCGCTACCGCTACTTCAATAGCTGCGCCCGCAGGCACATCCAGGAAAGGCGTGGCCGCCCGAAAAGGCACAGCCGTCAGTTCAGGAAGCAAGGCGCCGTTTACATAGATATCAACGACCGGGCCGGCGCTCGTGCCCGGCGTAGGTGAGTTATGGATCACCTGTACTTTTGCAGTTTGCGCAAAGCTACCCATGGCTACAAACAAACATATAGCCGTGAGTAACATGTACATCTTACTCATAATTAATCGCTTTTAGGTTTGGAGATGTTTAAAAATTCAAAACCTACAACAGCGAAAGTCAAACTATGTTTAAACTTTATTAATTAGAATAGAATTAGAACTTTCATAAATGATAGTTTTGCTAATAATTGTCATTTTGAATTTATTTTCAGTCAAGCTTACTGCACTACCAACTTCAGCGATTGCCGACTCCCGTCTTTGCTCTGCCACACCAACCAGTAAATGCCCGCAGCAGCAGGCGCCCAATCAAGCTCCATACGCTCTTCATAACCAGCCAATTGCAGGTTTTTATGATATAAAATTTGCCCGAAAATATTCACGATATATAATTGTCCCGTCGCCGGCTTGGTGGAGTCAAGATACACGTTCAATCGTTCCTGCACGCGCACCGGGTTCCGGGAAAGATGCATAATAAATTTATTTTTTATTACATCATCCGTATCAGTTGTGTTATCTATATTACATGGCTCGGTGCAAGCGCCGTACTGAATGCCGTTTTTATTGGAAAAGCAAATAACACTGGAAGTAAATTCGCAATTACTACTCAAGCATAGCACATGGTCAAATGGATGAAAAATATCTCCAATCCCTTCAATCCAGGTTCTTTTTATAGGTAGCATAGGAAAGGGAAATAGCTGTGGATAGTCAATAGTAAGCGTTTTACGTAATACACCATTATAGTTAATAGTATCTACTTTGGAAACAACTCCTAATCCGTAGCTATCGTCTAAACCATGCCGAATAGTATCTCCCTGTTGTAATGTAAAATCATAAATTAACGTTTCTCTACAGCTTTCCGAATAACGATAAATACGTCCCTCTTCTTGCCGAATATGCGTCCAGATACCACATTCTGCTTCGTTACTCTGAGAATTGGGACACCATAAAATGCGGGTATAAATTTTATTACAAATAGTAGTATCTTTCCCCATTTTAAATAAATACGTTTGGGGTGGCATACCAAATACACTTTCCTGTACGCACCACACCGGCTCCTCTTCATACGTCGGGAAAACCGGTTGCGCTTGTATTATGCTTTTACTAAATAAAATAAGGAAAAGTAAATAAATTTGTTTCATGAGACTTTTGTTTTTGAGATTATAAATGAATGAAAACAATTCCGGGTAAAGGGGGGCAGGAATATCAGGCACAAAAGAACTATCTTATAAAGCACCGTGCAATAACATTAACATTTCGATTCCATTTTTGTCCGGGAATGGCAAAACGTATTATTTTTTTCTCTATTTTAACCTTCAATTCATAATAAAATCCTTGGCACCGTCGAATTTCAGTTTTATCCTTTGCACTTTCACGAATTGTATCTAATTTAATGCCCTTTAAGAATTGGGAAATGGTTATTTGTTATCTGATTATTCATAAAACATTGACAAACAGTTACTTTTATAAAGTTATTTACTAATAAATAATGATGCCCAGCTAAATTTAAAAACAAAGATTCAAGTACAACTTAATCCATGGCCTTAGTCCGCCTCAAAATACCGGTCTTAGTCAAAAACACGAAGGTGGATAACCAGCTGTATTACCACCTGCGCCCGCTGTTTACGGGGCATCCGGTGGCATCGCACCGGCGGCTGGAGATCGCTTTGGCCAGGCTGAAGGACGAGATCAAGCAATATTTTAAAGGTTATGTGCTCGAACGCGACAACGCTGATCATCTATTATGGTATTTATTTAACCCGGATGTAAAATATCATGTTTTTCATTATGAATTCCGCAGCGGTGATATACAAGTAAATGGAAATTTCGGCGTAGCCAGTTTTATGATGCAAAATCTTACTTTTGCCTGCCTGCCCAATGTAAATAACTTTATGTTTATCGCCGCCGAGGGACCACTGGGCAAGCATCAACTCCAGGAGTACACCCGCAAGGTCTTGTCCCGCCTGCTTCCACAGCTGCGCAAGGCCCAGGATGACAATTTTGATCTGGAAGCCTGCTACTCGGACAATCGCGAATTCCTCACCGAAGTGGAAGTAAATATTAATATTTCATTCGGATCTTTCAAGCACGAAATCTCCGGCTCCGACTGGATTTTTGCACGCCTGCGCGATGAAACAGAATTCGATGGCGCCCTTGAAATTGAGCGGGTTGGCTACGACTTGAACAACCGCTATCCGGCGGAATTGGGGCGTGCTTTCTATCAGGATGAACTCGTGGATAAAATTTATAATATTATATTTCAGGAAGAAAATACACCTATTGTAATAGTCGGCGAAGAAGGCGTCGGAAAACATGCACTGATTCATGAAGTGATCTGGCGTTATTGTGATAATTATTATACAAAAAGAAAAGGCGACGCCGAAATCGTTTGGCAAATCGACCCCACGCGCATCATCTCCGGTATGAGTATTCAGGGCGCCTGGCAAAAGCGGCTGGAGGCGATTATTGCGTATGTGAGAAATCCGCTGGAAGTAGCGAATAAAAGTTATAAAATACTGATTGACAACCCCGTAGCATTGCTGCGCATCGGAAAATCGGCGCAAACCAACATGACGCTGAGCGACGTGCTCAAGCCTTACCTGGAAAAACGGCAATTGCAGTTGATGCTTATCGCCACGCCGGAAGAGTGGAAAATCGTGCAGGAAAAGGATCGGGGTTTCGCGGACCTGTTTCAGGTGATCCGAATTCATGAGCCTTTGCCGGAAATCAGCACAAAAATTATACTCGAACAACGCAAACAACTCGAACGGGAGCATGATTGCATCATAACGATCCAGGCTATTCACGAGTTATTTACTTTACAACGTAATTATTTCCGAAACCGGGCGATGCCGGGCAGCATGATGCGCCTGCTGAGGCTGCTGGCAACTAAATATCGCTTCAGCAGAATTGATTCGCCGCAGGTGCGCGAAGAATTCAAAACCTTAAGTGGTTTGCAGGACCGGATGCTGGACTCTGGTGAACAACTCGACGAATCAGCTGTTAATCAGGCACTTGCCAGAGAATTAGTGGGACAACCACGTGCGGTGCAAGCCCTGGAAAGCGTTATTCACCTCAGCAAGGCTAAATTAATTGATCGGGACAAACCGGTCAGTTCGTTTTTATTTATTGGCCCCACCGGCGTAGGTAAAACCCAGGCTGCCAAGGTGTTATGTAATTATTTAATGGGCAGCGAAGATTATTTACTTCGCTTTGATATGAATGAATACATCGACGGAACGGCGGTGCAGCGGCTCATCGGCGATTTTTATAATCCCGAAGGTCAACTCACCGGCAAAGTGCGCTACCGCCCGTTTGGCGTATTATTACTGGATGAGATCGAGAAAGCACATTACAAAGTGCACGATTTGTTATTGCAATTATTGGACGAAGGAAGATTAACAGATAGCTTGGGCAGAATGGTGGATTTTTCCAATACTATTATTATAATGACGTCCAACCTCGGCGCGCGTGAGATCGGCTTGCAAATGGGCTTCAATCCTTCAGCGGAGAGCGAAGCGGCTATTTACAGAAAAGCAGTAGAAAATTTTTTCCGTCCGGAATTTATTAACCGGATTGATGAAATTGTGATATTCAATCCATTAGAACTCGATCATATTTTAAATATCGCCAGGCTGCAAATCCGGGAATTATTACAACGCGATGGGTTCGTGCGCCGCACCACGATCTTGAATATTTCCCAAGATGCGCTGGAATGGGTGGCTCGCCGCGGCTTTGATGCACGCATGGGCGGCCGCGCCCTGAAACGCCAGATCGAACGGGATTTGACAACGCTTTCCGCGGAACAACTGATCTCAACAAATACCGAAAGCCCGATTATTTTTGATATTACATTCGATAATAACCGGCTCACACCGCGCATTACACCGCTGGATTTTCTGTATCCGATCGAAGAAAATTGGTTGCCTGAATTACCAGATGAAAATCACGGCCGCTCTTTTTATGGAAAATTATTACATGCCGTGGAACGCCTGGAACGGGAAATTTCAGCGATGGAACAGGAACAGGATGAACATAATGGTGTAATTGTAATAAATGATTCAGAACAAAATGATTTGGACTGGCAATATTATGATTTTAAAAACAAAGTAATAGAAACCAAGGAAAATCTGCGCACCATGATGCTCAGCTTCCGGGAGCGCTACATGCGGGAGGCGCCGGCCCTGCCCTTGCGCCTAAAACGCGGCAACCTCATACCGCCACGCCGCACCGACCGCGCTTTCCGGGAGAGCTTTCGCGATCGGTTATTCCAGGAGGAAGGACTTCGGGAATTACGCGAGGCTTACCATTATTCGACTACCCAGTTTGACACGATCCAGACCGATTTTATTAATCATTTCCTGAATGTTGCATTTCTATTGCTTTCCGCTGATGATTTTCTAGAAAATCGCACCGATCAGGTCACGCTCAAATTCGAATCATTGATCAATGGACTAGGGCAATGGGAAATTGATTACTTGATGGACTTGTACAGCGCATTATTCAAATCACTTGATATTCAATTTAAAACAGATAAAGAAAACTCCACTATGTCTGCCGAAGGGCACGCGCTGTACGCCTTGTTTCAGGGCGAGGAAGGCATTCATTTATTTTACATGTCTCATCAAAATCCGCTCCCGATTGGACTTGCTATTTCGAAGAATAATCCACCTTTCAACGAACAGTTACAACACAAGGTGATCCGTATTTATGATGGTTCCAGCACACTGACCGACCTGCGCACCGGCTTTTCCAACGCGATCAATATGACCTCGAGCGAATTCAAACTATTGGTTTATGCCGGCATCCGGTCAGAGCTGCGACGCCAGTTGATTATTTAGAATTAATTCAAACTAATCGGGTGAGAAGTTGTTTAGTAGTTCGACAAAATATAATTTTGCGAAAATTTCCCGGTGTTTTTATATTAAAAAAACATCAAATATCAAACGTCAAACATTTAAATGGCTACTGTAAAATTTACATTCGAAGACGAAACGATTCAGCCCAAAACGGTTGAGAATGTGGAAGTTGGCTACTCGATCCTGGAGGTAACCGAAGATAATGATATTCATTTAAATCATAATTGCGGCGGCGTATGCGCTTGCAGCACCTGCCATGTATACATAGAAGCAGGAGAAGACTCTCTGGAAGAAATCTCGGATAAGGAAGAAGATTTTATCGACCGTGCCATCAATCCAAGATTAGAATCGCGGCTGGGTTGCCAGTGCGTTATACTCGAGGAAGACGCAGTAATTGAGGTACAAATCCCAGATCAATCCAGAATTATCGGGCATGAGCATTAAAATGTTGTTATTGGTTATTGGTTATCTGGTACTTTTTTCGTCTTTGCACCTTGAACTTTAAACCTTGAACTTTAAACCTTGAAC
>CAZGAU010000060.1:0-4126 GCA_964523725.1 uncultured Saprospiraceae bacterium | reverse complement strand
CGACTATCGACTGACTTACTAACTCGAAAATGAATC
This sequence comes from uncultured Saprospiraceae bacterium, assembly GCA_964523725.1. Classification (GTDB taxonomy): domain Bacteria; phylum Bacteroidota; class Bacteroidia; order Chitinophagales; family Saprospiraceae; genus JADJNW01. The sequence goes on along the minus strand of CAZGAU010000060.1, from coordinate 4,090 downwards.
AACTCGAAAAATTCCGGGAAATCCATACGTTCATCTTTGATGTGGACGGGGTGATGACAAACAACGAAATCCTGGTGCTGGAGGGCGGCGAGCTGCTGCGTAAAATGTACGTCCGGGATGGCTACGCTCTCAAGAGAGCCATTCAGCAAGGTTATAAAGTAGGTGTGATCACCGGCGGTAAATCCGAGGGTGTTCGCAAGCGGCTCGAATCACTGGGTGTGACCGATATTTTCACTGGCAGAACCGGCGGTACTGAAAAGCTGGAAGCTTTCGAAGAGTTTATTCTGGAATATGAGCTTGATCCTCAGGGCATTCTTTACATGGGTGATGATTTTCCCGATTATCCTGTGATGCGGCGCGTGGGCTTGCCGGCTTGCCCCAGAAATGCCATCCCTGAAATCCTGGAAATTGCCGATTATATTTCCTCCTATAATGGTGGCGATGGCTGCGTGAGAGATGTGATCGAAAAAGTATTGCGATTGCACGACAAATGGCAGGATGAATAATTTTTTGTTTTGAATTGTTCCTTTGGAATGCGACCTTGCAGCAGAATAATTACAAAACGACCTAAACACTGTGGTAGCGTTCCTCCGTCTCATCCGGCTTCCCAATCTCCTGATTGTCGCGCTGACACAATACTTGCTTTATTCTCAGATCATTACGCCGGTTTTACAGCAAAATAAAATTCCGCCAGCGCTCGACTTTCAGCTCTTCTCTTTACTGATTCTTATTACCACGCTGATTACCGCCGGTGGCTACATTGTCAACGATATAGTGGATTTACGAATCGACCGGATCAACAAGCCTCACAAGGTAATAATAAGCCGGAGAATCCCGCATCAGACCGCCTACTGGCTTTATTTTTGCATCAATATCGGCGGCTTTTTTCTGGCTACTTACCTGGCTTTTGTAGCTGATCGGATGGCATTGTTAATCTTATTTCCGGCAGCAGTTGTTGGGTTATTATTATACTCCATTATATTAAAAAAGTCTCCACTCTGGGGCAATTTGCTGGTCTCCGGCTACTGCGCCGGCGTAGCGGCTATTGTTTGGATTGCTGAACAAAGCTCTATCACGCAACTTCCTGAAAATGAATTAAATAAAATAAATCATTTACTTGTTTTTTACGCGGTTTTTGCCTTTTTTTCGACCTTGTTTCGGGAAATCGTAAAAGATATCGAAGACGCACACGGTGATGCTTCTGCCAAAGCACGAACAGCGCCCATTGTCTGGGGAATATTTGTTGCCAAAACCCTTGCCGCCATAGCCGGAGCAATCCTTTTGCTTACGCTTGTTTATGCTGCTTTCGCCATGCGCGGCGCTATGAATGTTTGGGGATTACCTTTTTTGGCATTGGTGGGAATCTTAATTATAATTTCGCTGGTTTTATTACAAAAAGCACATCAAAAAAAGGACTTTCATTATATAAGTCAGTTTGCAAAAATAATAATGCTCTGTGGAATATTACTTTTATTATTTTTTAAGTAATCCTTTCATCACCCTATCAAACCTCAAAATCTTCCTCTTCCAGAATTTTCCCATTCAAACAACGAATAATCCTCGCCGGAAAATGCTCGAGAATCCTGTAATCATGGGTGGCGAACAACACTGCAGAACCATTTTGCAAGGCCAGTTGGCGCAGCAGCAGCAAGATGTCGTCGCTGGTTTCGGGATCGAGGTTGCCCGTAGGTTCGTCAGCAATGAGAAGGGCAGGTTTGTTTAGTAAGGCACGAGCGATCACCACCCGTTGCTGCTCGCCGCCGGAAAGTTCGTGCGGCATTTTATACAATTTATCGGCAAGCCCAACTTGCTCCAGCACTTCATTCATGCGGCTTTTGATGCTGGATTCGCTTCGCCAGCCGGTGGCGTCCATCACAAAACGAAGGTTTTGTTCCACCGTACGGTCGGTCAGTAAATTAAAATCCTGAAACACAATGCCCAGTTTGCGCCGCAGCAAAGGAATGGTGCGCCGGTCGAGCTTTGCCAGGTCGTAGCCCACCACTTCACCTTTGCCTTCGGTAAAAGGCAACGCGGCGTACAGGGTTTTGAGCAAGCTCGACTTTCCACTTCCCGTTTTACCGATCAGATAAGTGAACTCACCTTTGACAATCTTGAGGTGAACATTTTGTAAAATGAGCACGCCCTGCTGATAAATATTTACATCTTTGAGTTGGACAATATAATTTTGCATAGGTAAATCTTGCTTTTCCGGCTTGCCAAAAATAATGATATATTTGGAATCTAAAACAACCCGATTCAAAATGAGGCATTTCTTGGTTTTATTCTTACTTACATTGATTGCATTTCCCGTCATTGCACAGCAAAACACTAAACTGATCGTCAGAGCAAAAGCAAAAGACGCAAAGTTTATTGGCAGTTCGATTGGTGGCGCTTTTGTAATGGTGAAAAATGCGGATACCGACGAAATTCTTGCAAAAGGCTTGACCGAGGGTAGCACCGGGAACACTGGCTTAATCATGAGTGCGCCTCACGAGCGCTATATGCAGCTTTCGGATGACCGTACGGCAAGGTTTGAGACCAGTCTCTCTATTGAAGAGCCCATGTTTTTGACTATCGAAGTGCACAGTCCTTATACGCATCGCAGTGCGCGGGTCGTGGCATCCACGCAGGTTTGGCTAATTCCGGGTAAAGATATTATCCATGATGGTATTGTGCTGGAAATTCCTGGCTTTATTATTGATATATTAAATCCGCATACGCATCGCTTTTTGGAAAAAGCAGATTTAAAAGATGGTTTTTTGAATGTCGAAGCCAATATCGTTATGATGTGCGGCTGTACGATTTCCAAAGGCGGACTTTGGGATGGCACAAAGATGGATGTGCAGGCTATCCTGAAATGGAATGGGCAAAAGGTAGGCGAATATCTTTTGGAAATGACCGATACAGCTAATCTGTTTTCAGGAAAAATTCCGCTTTCGGAAGGTGGGAATTACGAAATCATCGTGTATGCTTTTGATCCTGAAACCGGCAACACTGGGGTAGAAAAAGTCAACTTTATACTGGAATAGCATGGAAAAATCCATTCAAGTCGCCATTATTCAGCAGAAACCGGATTTTCTTGATCTGGAAGCGAGTTTGCAAAAAGTAGAACATTACATCTCAGAAGCCGTTGCTCATGGTGCGCAATTGGTTGCTTTTGGTGAAACCTGGCTCTGCGGTTACCCCAGCTGGCTCGATTACTGCCTGGAGGTGGGACTTTGGGATCATGAACCAACTAAGCAAGTCTTTCAAAAAATGCACGAAAACGGCGTGGAAGTTCCGGGAATTGTGACCAAGAGAATAGGTGACCTGGCACGGGAAAAACGTGTGGTTATTGGCATTGGCGTAAATGAAGTAGTTCGAACCGGCGCCAATCAGGGTACGATTTTTAATAGTTTTTTGCTGTTTAATCAAAATGGCGAACTGGTTGTGCATCACCGAAAACTAATGCCCACTTACACCGAAAAACTGCTCTATGGCATAGGCGATGGGCATGGATTGCGCATAGCGGAGACGCCTTTCGGCAATATCGGCGGGCTGATCTGCTGGGAACACTGGATGCCGCTGACTCGGCAGGCGATGCACCTGGCGGGTGAACACATTCACCTGGCGCTCTGGCCCAAGGTACACGAAATGCATCAGGTGGCGAGCCGGCATTATGCTTTTGAGGGTCGTTGTTTTGTGATCGCCATCGGGCAAATATTGCAGGTAAAAGATCTGCCCAAAGAGCTGAAACTCCCGGAAAACCTGGCAAATCAGCCAGATCATTATTTATTGAACGGCGGAAGTTGTGTTGTGGCACCAAACGGAAAATATTTACTGGAACCGCAATTTGATCAGGAAAAAATTTTGTACGTGGACATTCCCGACTTGATGCAAACCTACCGTGAGCGCATGGCGCTGGATGTAACCGGACATTATAACCGTGCGGATGTGTTTGATTTTGAGGTAAAGCGGGAAAGGTTTAAATAACAACATTCCGGCAGCTTAAGCAGTCTCTATCTAGTTTATGACAACAATTTGACCCCCCGGCAGCAACAAACCCGCCGAACTAACGTATTTTTGTAGTAAAATTGGTAAGCATGAAAAA
>CAZGAU010000059.1:0-28030 GCA_964523725.1 uncultured Saprospiraceae bacterium | reverse complement strand
CATGTGAGAAAATCCAGAAAGCGGGTTTTGAATTTCAATATCCTGCGCTTCAGCAAGCGTTACAGGATTTGCTCGAACGGAAAATTTGAGGTATTTATTTGTTGTCCGGAAAACCACCGGACAACAAATAAAGCGTCCTTTTAATCTTTAAAGACCTCGATTTCATGGGTTTCCACCACCAGATCGGTAAATTTGCCCTTAAAGCGAGTAGCCTTCACGATGTGGTTGTCAATCCAGTGGTAATTGCCGCCGCGCGGTTTGCCAAACAGAATTGCGTGGTATCTGAAGTCATTTTTTCTAAGCCATTCTTCGGTCACCGTCCGGTGTTCCTCGGTTCTGGAGGTAAAAAAGGTGATAATATGCCCATCCTCATACCACTTATTGATGATTCGCAGGGCATCCGGGTAAGGCAGGCAGGTGGCCATGCGCTCTGGTTCCTCATTCGGGATATCATCGCAGATAGTCCCATCAATGTCGATCAGAAAGTTTTTGGTACTGGGATCCAGTTTCGGACTAATTTTTTCACCCTTTTCGTTAAAGGCTACTGTAAGTCTAGATTGCTCAACACTCATAATATAATTTAGTGTTTTCAAAAGAAAAGTCAAAGTTAGAGTAAAATTTACAAAAAGTCCATTTTACCTAAACAAAAGACAAAAGTTTAAAAAATCTTTAAGTTTAATTCGTGCAGTTTTAACACTTTGGAAAATTAAAAAGTGATAAACTCGGTTGGGTCAATTGGGATACCTTTGTGCCACAATTCGAAATGCAGATGCGGGCCGCTGCTGAGCGTACCGGTATTGCCGATGATCGCCACCGCTTCGCCGGAGCGTACAAAACTACCCGCCGATTTTAGCAGCACCGAATTGTGCTTGTAGAAGGTAATGATATTATTGATATGTTGAATACCAATGGTATAGCCCGTTTCCTGCGTCCAGTCGGAGAATAAAACGTAACCGTCCATCGCAGCCTTGATAGCAGTATTTTTTGGAGCCAGAATATCCACTCCGTAGTGTTTTTTATCCACTGCGAACGCAGCACTAATCTCACCGGTTACCGGTGGTGAGAAAAACATTTGCTCCAGCGGAATATCCCGGGGCGAGAGGTTGGTTGTACGGGTATTTTTGGCAATGGTTCCGATTTCAGCGATTTCGACTTCCTGACGAAGTTGCCCATCTTCCTCTGCGCGTCCGATTTCTACCATCGAGCTATCTTTCAGAAAATCCTTGACCGGTGTTACATCCTTCTCCTTTTCAGCCTCTCCTACCAACATTTTACGGAAGCTTTCCGAATAAGTTCGGGTGGCTTCCAATTCTTTTTCCATTTTATCCACCTGCCTGGAAAGTTCATTGATTTTAAGATCGCTGCTCGTATTGCCGCTATAACCCGGAATATAACGCTTCAGCGGTGTATAAGCAATACTCACCGTTACCAGCACGGCTGTCACCACAATCAGGGTACTCAGAAGGATATAAACGTTTAGCAGCGTCAAACGGTAAGACCCCACCTCCTCGAAGGTATCATTGTTCATGATCACCAGGCGATAGGTATTCTGGAGCCTTTCCACTGTCTGTACCCACCAGCTCTTTACTTGCTCGCTTCTTTTAGACATTTATTTAATCTTTGAAAATTATTGCAGTTTAAACACCTAGTATTCAAAAATGGCTGAGTTCAGTAGTCATAAACGCATTTTTTTTTGTTACATTTTGTCAATATCCGATTTACAGGTCAAAAATCATCGCTTGCAGGTCATAATTTGTATCGCTCACCCTACGTTTATCTTGTTAATTATCCTCCCTGGAACACTATAAATTCGAATTTTACGATTTGATCTCTTAGGAGGAAAAAGGTTATCTTTGCCCTTTGGAAGCTACAAAATTAACACAATTAATGAAGCAAGGCGACTCAGGAGGCATTTTTAACCCCGGTTTGCTGATTTTTTAACAAAAAAGATCTTCGCTTTGAAACACATCAATAAAGCGTATTTACTGCTGGCAATTATCTCACTTTCAGTCGCTTGTACTACTCAAAAGCGCCGCGGCGACGTATCCGGCATCAAGAAATTTTATCATAATACCACTGCCAAGTATAATGGCTATTTCAATGCCAATGAAATCATGATGGCCACCTTTGCGCAGTTGGAGGAACAACACCAGGACAATTTTAACTCCATTCTGAGTGTCTATCCTTATGTGGAAAATGACAACCCACAGGGCATCTATCCACAGATGGATACTGCTATCAAAAAAGTATCGGTGGTAGTAAACCTTCACCGTCCCAGCCACTGGACGGATGATTGCTACCTTCTGGTAGGCCAGGCGCAGTTCTTGAAAAAAGATTATGAATCGGCGGAAGCAACTTTCAAATACATGCTCAATGAATTTGATCCGAAAGCCGATCCCGCCAAGCGCAATCAGGCAAAAAAAACGACCAGTTCTACTGATCGTAAAGTGGCAGCCAAAGAAGCCGAGCAGGAACGCAAACTAACCGCCAAAGAAAAGAAGCGCGAACAAAAACGGATTCGCAAAGAGCGGGAAAAGCGCATCAAACAACAAAAAAAAGAACGCAAACGCTACAATAAAGCGGTTCAAAAAGCTCGCAAAAAAGGCACACCGCCTCCCAAACGCCCGTCTTCCAAAGAAGAACAGGCGGCTCCAGAGGTAAAACCGGAGGAGACAAATCCGCCGAAACCAGAGGAAACCAAGGACGACAAGTCGAAAAAAGATAAAAAAGACGAGAAAAAACCCGAGCCCAAGCCCGAAGATGATCCTGAGAATTATTTTCTCAAACACCGCCCGGTGTATCAGGACGCGGTGCTCTGGCTGGCAAAAACGCTGGTAGAGCGTGACAAATTTGATGCGGCACAGCGCTATATCAATCAATTGAATGAAGACCCAAGCACTTTCGATGAAATTCGCAAAGAACTGGCGCCGCTCCAGGCTTACTTGCTCCTGAAACAACGCCAGGGACAGATGGCCATCGCGCCCTTGGAACAAGCGGTAGATTTGGCAAACAAACGCACCGATAAAGCGCGATATGCATTCATTCTGGCGCAGTTGCAGCAGCAAAGCGGCAATAGCGACGCAGCTTACGCCAATTTTGAGCGGGTACTGAAATATACCAACGAATATGAAATGGAGTTCAATGCGCGCATGAACATGGCTACCAATGCATGGGCGAGCGGTCGCGGTACTTCCCAAGATGCGGTTGCCAATCTGAACAAAATGCTCAAAGACGAGAAAAACACCGAGTATAAAGATCAGATTTACTTCGCATTAGGCAATATTGCACTCAAACAGGGCGACCGTCCGGAGGCGATTAAAAATTTCGAGCTTTCGCTGGAAAGTGCTGTTAATAATAGCTCTCAAACGGTGGAAACCGGCTTGACGCTCGCGCAACTGTACTATGAGGATCAGGACTTTGTACCTGCCAAAAAATATTTTGATGTGGCTTTACAAGCCATGCCGGACACTGATCCGCGCCATAAGGATGTAAAAAAACTGAGCGAAAATCTGACGGATATTGCCAGAAACCTCGAAGTCATTGCCTTGCAGGATAGCTTGCTTCGTATTTCCAACATGAGCGACGAGGAGAAAAAGGAATTGGTCGCCAGAATCAAGGAGGAACGCGAAGCCGAGCAGGCAGCAACGCAACAACCGACAGCAAGCAATGACCAGAGCGGCAAAAATAATACCGCGGCTTCCCGTACCCTCAGCACGCCGGCTTTGCAGAAGGAAAGTACTTTTTTTGCATACAGCGATCGTTCTGTCAAACAAGGAAAACGCGATTTCCAGCGTAAATGGGGCAATCGCCCGCTAAGCGACAACTGGCGTCGCTCAAGCAGCCAGCAAACGGCAATCGCAAGCGCAGAAGCAGGTACAGACAGTACTTCCCAGAAAGTAGCTGCGGTAAGTGAATCGGAAGTGGAAAATATCTTGCAGGGCGTACCAAAAACTGAGGCTGAAATCACTATTGCAAATATAAAAATTCGGGAAGCGCTGATTTCTCTGGGCAAATTATACCGTGATCGTTTGCAAAACAATGAAAAATCAATCGAAGCACTTGAAGAACTCAACCGCCGATACCCCGCCAGCAACGAAGAACTGGATTCCTGGTATTACCTGTATCTGGCTCATAAAGAGCTGAATCACAGCACGCAAGCCAAAGCTTACGCAGATAAGATTGTAGAAAAATATCCGAATTCTTCTTATGCCAAGGTTATCCAGGATCCGAATTATATCGTGCAGGCGCAGAATGAAGAAAATAAGGTCGTTAATTATTATAATGATGCCTACGCTGCTTTTACAAAAGGTAATTACCAGTATGCTTATGATCAGAGTATAGCGGCAAAAGAAAAATTTGGCTCAAAAAGCAACCTGCAATCCAAGTTTGCGCTGCTGAGCGCCATGTGCGTGGGTAATTTGAAAGGCAAGGATGAGTATATCTCCGCTTTGAACGATGTGATCGCCAAGTTTCCAAATACAGAGGAGCAGAAATATGCCCGGGAAGTGCTGCGCTTGCTGGGGGCTTCCACCGGTACATTGCCGGGCGCGCAGAAGATCGAGGCGGATCAGTTTGAAATCCAGGATGATCAGGTGCATTCGATTGTAGTTGCCCTGGAAGATGCCGGCGCACTAAATGACTCGCGAAATGCGGTTTCAGATTATAATAAAAAATATCATGACTTGGATCGCCTGCGAATTTCGGATGTCTTTTTGGTAAATGGTGAAATCCGGACGCCACTGATCGTAGTGCGTCGCTTTAAGGACAAAGCAGAAGCGATGAAATATCTGGAGGGTGTAAAGAAAAATGCAAAAGACTTTATTCCTTCTAAATATCAATACGAAATTTACGCCATTACGCAAACCAACTACGGCAAGCTGTTTGCCACCGTAAAAAGCATCGAAGCATATAAAAATTTCTTTGATGCAAATTATCGCTAAAGATTGGTAACCAGGCAGTTTTAAATAATCCGCCGGTTCGTTTGATCTTTTTTCATAAAGCGACGTTCTTTCAGTGAGAGCGTCGCTTTTTTATTTTAAATGTAATAAAAGCCGAATTTTACGCATCATTTATTTACATCAAACTACATTTTTATGAAAACTGCACTTATCACCGGCGCCAATCGCGGCATTGGCAAAGAAATTGCACATCAGCTGGGACGACTGGGCTTCACTGTTTTTATGGGCGCCCGCAACAAAACAAAGGGTGAAAAAGCCGTTAAAGAATTGAATGATGAAGCCATAGACGCGCGGCTGGTGGTCATGGATGTTATCGATGAAAACAGTATAAAACAGGCGTTTCAGGATGTAGAAAGTCAGATATCCACGCTGGATGTGCTGATCAATAATGCCGCCGTACTGCTCGATGAAGGTACACCATACCTGGAAGTGGATGCGGATATGTTTAGAAAAACGTTGGAAGTCAATTCAGTAGGCCCATTTTTGGTCACGCAGTCATTTTTACCCTTGTTAAAAAAGGAAAGCCGGGTCATCAATGTATCAAGCGGTGCGGGGCAGATTTGCAATGGCATGAGCACCTGGGCGCCGGTGTACAGCATTTCAAAAACAGCTTTGAACGCCGTGACCTTGCAACTGGCAATGGCTTTAGAAAACAAAGGTATTGTGGTCAATGCCTGCTCGCCCGGCTGGGTACGCACCGACATGGGCGGAAGCAATGCCAATCGCTCTTTGCCAGAAGGCGCCGAAACACCGGTCTGGCTGGCAACAGAAGCACCACTGAGCCTTTCGGGAAAGTTTTTCAAAGATAAGAAGGAACGATCTTGGTAGAGATTGCTCAACGCCTATAAAGATTTATTAATCAAGCATTTGAACATTAGGATTTCCGACTTCAAAATCCCGATTTGGTCTTATTCCCTCAAAAAGATCAACTCGTCTCGCTTCGACAACTTCACCATCACCGAAGGCTCATCAACAGCCTTTTCATTCTGGCGATATTTCACTACAAAGTCCACGCCTTCAATAACTTCTGAGCTGATAGCGCCAAAATTGGTTGGGAAAGTCATATCGCCTACGCTGGCGAAAGAAGCCAGGATCGGCTTGCCAAAATCAGCGATCAGGGAGCTGCAAAATTCATCCTGCGCAATACGAATAGCCACCGAACCATCGGCAGCCCGGACGTTTTCAGCCAGATTGCGGGGCCGGTCGAACACGACAGTCAGGGGTCGCATATGATGCACCAGTAATGTTTCTATCTTAGGGTGTAAGTGTTCTACATAATTTTTCAGCATTTGAATAGAATCAACCAAAATTTCAAAACTTCTGGCGGTAGCTTTTTGCTTGATGTTATATACTTTTTCAATAGCCTGGGGGTTTGTCGCATCGCATCCAATGCTCCAAATGGTGTCAGTCGGATAAAGGATGACGCCGCCATCTTGTAAAGTCGTCAAAGCCCCTTTGAGATCGTATTCCTGCACCATACGAATCTTTTCTTTTGTATAGGTCGTCATGAATCCTGGAATTTTCTTGTCCGTCGTTTACAAGGTACAATTGATGAGGGTGTACGGTTTTAAGACCGGTCATTTGAGCGGGATTTTCCGCATGACTGTCAGCCACCTTACGAACCGTCGTTATTCTCCTTTTAAATTGCATAGTCTATAACAACATATTTTATTTTGGGAGTTTTAACTGTACACCCCAGAGAAACAGAGTCAGCAAATATATTGTTTGAAAACCACTGTAAATTTGAGTAACGCCGGGTCTGCGCAGAATATTATAAACACATGATTTTTTTTGCACCAGCGCTAGCGAAGCCGATAAAATAATTTGTCTATTAGGATACGTTAACAATATTTGTAGCATATTCACACCGACAACTACACAGCATGATGCAGAATACGAATATCCTGAAAATAGCAGGCATACTACTGGGAATTTTCTTATGTGTGCACTTGGAGGCGCGCCACATCATCGGCGGCGTGATCACTTACGAATGCCGGGGCAACGGCCGGTATGACTTTGAGTTGAAAATGTACCGTGATTGCTTTTGTACCGATTGCGCCAACTTCGATCCACAGGCCTTTATTGCGGTGTATGAATGCAACGGCAGCGATTGCGACCGCCTCAACCAAAATAGTTTTGTGCAAAGATTCAATGCCACCCTGGGGCCCGTCCGCCAGATTCAAGCACCGGATTACCCTTGCTTAATTCCGCCCAGCGTTTGCGTGGAAGAAGCAACTTATAATTTCACGCTGAATCTACCGGTTTCGAGCAACAGTTATCATATTTCTTACCAACGCTGCTGCCGGAATATTACAATCAATAACATCGTCAATCCTGAAGGGTCAGGGGCGACTTACACCATCGAAATCACGCCAGAAGCTCAGCTTGCCTGCAACAGTAGCCCGAAATTTGACAACTTTCCGCCGATAGTGATTTGCGCAGGTGCTAACTTGGAATTTGACCATTCTGCAACCGACAAGGATGGCGACCAACTGGTGTACGAATTTTGTTCTCCGCTTTTAGGTGGTGGTCCTATTACGAACGATCCGCTTTTGTTCAGTTCCTGCGCGGGGGCATACCCCAATCCGGCTTGCCCGCCGCCGTATGATCAGGTTACCTTCCGGGCGCCAAATTTTGCGCCAAATGCACCATTGGGGTATAGTCAGAGTTCCGGCAGAAGCGTACTGACAATCGACCGCAATACAGGTATCATTTCGGGAAAGCCGGAAATACAAGGGCAATTCGTGGTGGGGGTCTGTGTCTCGGAATACAGGAATGGTGTACTTTTAAGCAAGGTGTTCCGGGATTTTCAGTTTAATGTGGCCAGTTGCGATCCACAGGTTTTTGCCAAAGTCAAAGCCGATGAAGTCATAGATGGTCAGCAATATTTCATTAACTCCTGCGGCGTTACCTCTGTCACTATTCAAAATGAAAGTTTTTTGCAACAGTTTATCCGGGATTTTGAATGGCGCTTCGATATCAATGGTCAAATACAAAAATTTAGCGAGTGGAGTCCGAACGTGACTTTTCCCGGCGAAGGCAATTACAATGGGCAGTTGCTGCTCAATCCCGGCACCGACTGCGGCGATACCGCCAATGTATTTGTAAATATTTTCCCGGCGATCAATGCCGATTTCGAATTTTTGTACGATACCTGTGTGGCCGGACCGGTGGAATTTACTGATTTATCGGTCTCCGGAAGCGGCCAAATTACAAATTGGGACTGGAAATTCGGTGACGGCCAAACTTCTGTGGTGCAAAACCCGCGCCATGTGTATCGAGAACCCGGTGACATTCCCGTTACTCTGACCGTGACCGATATCAATAAATGCAAGGATACCAAATCCTATACCATACCTTACTTCCCGGTGCCGGCCTTGCTGGTCATCGCGCCCAGTGAGTTTGTGGGCTGCGTGCCGGCGAATATTTTTTTCAACAACCTTTCCTTTCCGATTGATGAAACCTACGACATCAACTGGGATTTTGGAGATGGCGGTACCAGTAAAGAAATCAGCCCTTCGCATATATATGAAAATCCTGGATCCTACACCGTTTCCGTGGATATTACCTCGCCTATCGGCTGCGAAACGGATACCATATTTAATAACTTGATTGTGGTGCAACCTTCGCCGGAAGCAGGTTTTGTCTATGCACCGTCTCAGCCCAGCAATATCGACCCGACGGTTTATTTCACTGATCAGTCGCAGCGCGCAATCCGCTGGTTTTGGGACTTTGGCAATGGCGCTACTTCTATTCAGCAAAATCCCAATCATACCTACCGCGATACCGGTGTGTATGAGATTAAGCAAATCGTGACCCATCCTAGTGGTTGTATGGATACCCTGATTCAGATTCTCGACGTACGCCCGGAGGTGCGGTATCACTTACCCAATGCCTTCACACCCAATGGCGACGGGCTGAATGACGCGTATTTCGGGAAAGGCTTGATGGATGGCGCTACCAACTTTCAGATGTCGATCTGGAACCGCTGGGGCGAAATGATTTTTGAAAGCAACAACCCCGATGAAGGCTGGAATGGACGTAAATTCAATACTGGCAAGGAATCTCCCAATGGAGTGTACGTTGTAGTGGTAACATTCAGGGGCCCCCGGGGCGAGCCATTTGAGTTTAAGACCTTTGCGACACTGATTCGATGATGATTGCATTGGTCTGTATGGATTATGCTTAACTCTGTTTCAACAACAACCAACAGAATCCTGAAAAATATTTTGAATATTCACAAAAAACCGTACCTTTGCACCGCTAAAAATAAGACGTTAGATGTAAGACGCAAGATTTCAGATGTTTCACTTGGCCACCAAGTTTCTTCGGTCTCCACGTCTCATCCTAACCTCTCTTGATCAAAACCATTAAATTTTAAAAGCAATGGACGCTATTAAATACGTACACGAACAACTGACGCCCAAGCGCGAGTTCCCGAAATTCCGCCCTGGCGATAACATAATCGTGAAATATAAGATCGTGGAAGGTGACAAGGAACGCGAACAGGCTTTCCGTGGTGACGTCATCCAGATCAGCGGCGAAGGTCCTACCAAAACCTTTACTGTTCGCAAGATTTCCAATGGCATAGGTGTAGAACGTATTTTCCCGATCTCTAACCCTACGATCGTAAGCATCGAAGTAACCAAACGCGGTAAAGTACGTCAATCACGTCTGTTCTACCTGCGTACTCTGGTGGGTAAGAAAGCGCGTATCAAAGAACGCAACCTCCAGCAGAAATAAGGTTGATATTTATTCTAACCTGATTATCCGGGCAATAGCAATCCAGCTGTTCCCCGGATTTTTTTTGTAGTCAATCGATTTACTCTAAAAATTCTGTCCTTTCGTCGAAGCGATGCGTATCAATTAAAACATTATCTTTACCCTCGCATTTGCAACCCAGAACCCTGATGTCAAACGAACAACTCGACGACGTACTTCAACGCCTCCAGAACGGCGACCGCTCCGCTTTGCGGGTGGTTTTTCATCAACACCATAGTATGGTATGTGGGGCGATTCACCGTTTTATCCAGGATCACAGCACCGTGGAAGATCTCGCCCAGGAAGTTTTTGTGCGGTTTTGGGAAAAACGCGAGCAAATCCAAATCAATTCCTCTCTTCAGGCTTACCTCCGGCGTATGGCAATCAATGAAGCTCTGGGCTATCTGCGCCGCAGCAAGCATTTATACGATGAAGAAATTACACCTCAGGTGACTGCCGCCGGCATGGATGGTAGCGTGGAGGAAAAATACCTGCACACCGAACTCGAGCAAAGCGTACGGGACGCCATTGATACCCTCCCGCCCAAATGTCGTACAGTTTTTCAACTGAGCCGCTTCGAGGAAATGACCTACCAGGAAATTGCTGATCAACTGGGCATTTCTATTAAAACGGTGGAAAATCAGATGGGCAAAGCCCTGCGAGTATTGAGAGAAAAATTGAAGGGGTATTTGAGTATGTTGCTATGATAATGCTCGCTATTTCAATAAAGTTATTTTTTTCAAAAAATAATGATTCTAAATAGGGGGATGAAATCTCCGTTTGCATCCTGATTACTGGAAATGGAAATGAAAATGGACGATGCGATTTACATAGAGCTGATTGCGAAATACCTTTCGGGGAATATCAACCCCGAAGAGAAGGAACAACTGATGGGCTGGGTCGAAGAAGCCCTGGCCAACCGCTCGTTCTTTGAAGAAATGATCCAGCTGTGGAGTATTTCCGGAAGGTACGAAGCCCCATTTGACACCAACTCGAATTACGCATGGGATACCCTCGAAGAGCGACTTTTCGGTGGCGGCGGTGCAACCATCGAGGAAATGAACCCGTCTTCTGATAAGACGTCCACCAAAATCGTCCGTTTGTCTATAAAAAAAGTCATCCTTCGTGCAGCGGCTGTAATTTTGGCGGCGATTGCAATAAGCGTTTGGTTGTTCAGTGATTTTGGGAATGGTCGGGAACAAACAGTGGTGGTTCAAACCACACAGGAAGAGCGAAAGCAGCTCGAACTGCCCGACGGCAGCACCATTTGGCTCAATGAAAACACCCGGCTCTCCTACAACCAAAACTTCGACGAACGCGTCGTACAACTGGAAGGAGAAGCATTCTTCGACGTAGCGCACCAGCAAGGCAAAACCTTCACTATACTTAGCGGCGGCGCTGCCACCACGGTACTGGGCACTACTTTCAATGTTCGGGCATATCCCAAAGAAGAGCGCATCGAAGTGACGGTAGCTACTGGCAAAGTCGCCCTGAAAAAAGCAACCAATCCGGAAGAGCAAGTACTGTTGGAAGCAGGTAAATCTGGGGTCTTTGACAAACAAACCGAAGAAGTGCGTATCGTGGAGAATCAAATTTCCAACGCCGCTGCCTGGAAAACGCAAAGGCTAGAGTTTGACGGCACCCTGATGCGCGATGTCATTCCGGCGGTGGAGCGGTTCTACGGCGTAAATATTGAGCTGGCGAATGAAAATTTGCTGGATTGCCCGCTGACCAGTTCCACAGGACCCGAATTTGAAGATTTTGAAGCTACTTTAAATTTTATGGGAAAGTTTCAGGTGAACCAACGTGATAGTATTTATGTAATAACCGGACCAGGATGTAAATAAAAAATTAAAAACATTACATCCTGCAAATAAAACAATCTACATTTTCAACAATCGTAAAACACCACTTGTTATGAAATCCGCCCCGCTATTGACAATCCTGCTGGCAGTCTTTACGGCTCAAACCCTGAGTGCGCAGGCTTCTTTGCAGCAAAAGGTTTCGTTTGATTATTCTCAGGAGCGGCTAGGTACGGTTTTGCGCAGCATCAGTGATACTTACGCAGTTAATTTTGCCTACAGCAGCCATTTTATCCCTGTGGATGAAAAAGTGAGTGTACATGTGAAAAACGAACCGCTGGGCGAGGCGCTGGATGAGCTTTTCGCGCCTACAGGTATCGTATATGCCAGTATTGGTGGTCAGATTGTATTGAAAATGGGCAACCAGCCCCGTAAAGAATCAAAGGATCAACTTTCGCAAATCAACACGCTTCCGAAATCAGTCAAACAAACGACGCAGATTCACCCACCCACCGAGCATGAACGCTGGCTGATGCAGCAAATGAAACGCGATCGCGAAGCGACCATGGCCGTACTGGAACGCCCGGAAATTCAGGAACTTAAAGGTGGCGCCCAGGATGCGCCTAAAATTGAGCAATACCAGTTGACGCCAATTCAAATCGATGACCGCCATGACCTGGAACGTATGGCCCAGATTTCCATCCTGCCGTTTGTGGGTACCAATATGTTGAAAAGCGCCGAAGTGACCAATAAAATTTCGGTGAATGTGCTATGGGGCGTCAATGGCGGCGTGGAAGGCATGGAAGTAGGCGGCTTGTTTAATCACATCAAAAACGACGTAAACGGTGTACAGATCGCAGGCTTGGGCAATACGGTCGGTGGTAACATGGTGGGTACGCAGGCAAGCGGTTTGTTTAATGCAAATAAAGGCTCCGTACAAGGCGTGCAGGCAGCGGGCTTGTTCAATATTTCCGGTGAAACCGATGCGGTGCAAGCAGCAGGCGTTTTTAATATTACCACAGCCGATTTCGCCGGCGTACAAGCAAGTGGTTTCTTCAACATCTCCAAAGGTAAAGCCGATGGTGTGCAGGCCAGCAGCTTGTTCAACATCGCCGGTGGGAAAACCAAAGGTCAGTTTTCCAGCCTGTTTAATATTGCACATGATGTGGAAGTTTGCCAGATCAGTTCGCTGTTGAATGTGGGTAAAAACGTAAAAGGCTTGCAAATTGCGCTGATCAATGTAGCGGATTCTACTTCCGGTGTACCGATTGGTTTGTTGAATATTATCAAAAATGGTTATAACCGCGTCGAATTCTCGGCAGGTGATGCTTTATATGCCAATTTCGCATTGAAACTCGGCGCCCGTTCATTTTACAATATTTTCCACTTTGGCGCTCGCTGGGATGAAATTAGTATCGCTCAAGACGTGCCTCCAGGTGCAGAACCAACCAACCAGACCAGCACTTTGATGAGCTGGGGCCTTGGCTATGGTTTTGGTACTACAATTGGCTTTAGCCCTCGTACCCTGATGAATATTGAAGCCGTTGCCATCCACGTCAACGAACTGGAGGAATGGACCACCGAATTGAACCTGCTCAACCAACTGCGCCTGCTGATTGACGTGCGCACGGGCAAGCACACCAGCTTATTCGCAGGACCGGTGGGCAGCATCATGGTTTCAAAATTGAATCGCTCGGATTATAATACCACAGGTTCTATGATTGCTCCATATACTTTCCATGATAAAACGGATGAACGCGGCAATAATGTAAAAATGTGGGTCGGCTTCAACGCCGGTATCAGATTTTAAAAAGATCGTTATCGAAGAGACTTCTAAAGTATAAGCAAATCCAAGGTTTTATTTCATTTTCAGTTTCCAGGAAACGTGAATTGTATCATGTTTTTCAGAAAAGATGATATTTCTCATTGAAAAATTATAAATAATCACCCAGATTGTGAGTTGCGCTCGAAAAAAAATGCAAAAAAAATTACAAACTGAATAGGGGGCAACATGGATTTAAACAATCTATCTTAAAAAAGAAAGCAACATGAAAAAGTTATTGATCTCGGCTGTATGTAGTTTGCTGGCAACTTTTGCACTGGCACAACACGAAACGATATTTAACAATGCCCGCGTGGTTGGCGGCTTCGGCGGCCCGATCATTGAATGGGGATTAAGCAACGATTTGAAAACCTCCTATGGCGGCGGTGGCGGCGTGGTGATCGGCGGTGCATTCATTGGCGGTTATGGAATGGGAAGCATTGATTTAGAGGGCGTTATAAACGGACAGGATATCGAAAATATCGAACTGGGACATGGTGGATTGTGGCTGGGTTACACCTTTAAGCCATACAAATTGGTACACTTGTGGTCAAGTGCCAAAATTGGCTGGGGCGCGGTGAATATTAATACCAATAATTTTGATCCATTTAATGACAGAATCAACGATCAGGTGTTTGTACTCACCCCGGAATTGGGCTTGGAGCTCAATATTTTCAAGTGGTTCCGCGTAGGCGGGGGCGTGGGCTACCGCTGGGTAAACGGTACCGATGGCAAAGGACAATACGACAACGAAACCTTCTCTGGTGCCGTGGCCACCATGACCATGCGCTTTGGCTGGTTTGGTAACCGGAGATTTTAGTGGCACTTTGCCATAACATTATAACAACATTACACCAAATAAAAACAATCTACATAGTTCGCAAGCTTCCTCAGTAATTATTATGATGTAAGATGGAAGAATTTATCATGTTTTTGCTGCTGCGGCATCGAAAACATCCGGGGAAGCTTCGCATTTTTTTGAAACAACTTAAGCTCTTGTAAGATTTTTTTCACCCGACTATTTTTTTTTAAACCTTGACATTAATCATTGCACAAACCCTTAATTGCCAATACCTTGAGTAAAACAATCATTAACCAAAAAGCATTTAACAAGATGAACACAATCAAAAAAATTTTAATCTTATGCATCAGCGCTTCAGCGTTGATTTTTTCACCTGGCTGTTTTATTGATTTTGATGATGACGACGACTTCTTCGGTTGCGTCAAAGCAGATGGCGCGATTGTCAATGAAGTTATCAACATGGCTTCCTTTGATGCGATAGATCTCAAAATCGCTGGCAAGGTTTATATCCGCCAGGGCAACGAACAGCGCGTAGAAATTGAAGCACCTCGCCGTTTGATCGACGAAATGGAATTTGATGTACGCAATGGCGAATGGGAAATCGAAACCGACCGCTGTGTACGCTACGACAGTCGCGACTTGAAAATTTTTATTACTTTGCCCAACTTCACCAGCGTGGCGATTAGTGGCTCGGGCGACATCATCAGCGAGAATACACTTGTGATTGGCGACCTGAATCTGAGAATCAGCGGCTCCGGCAATATTGATCTGGCGGTAGATGCCGACGATATCAATACCCTCATTTCCGGTTCGGGCGATGTGTTCCTGGAAGGCAGCGCCGATGTGCTCGATTTGATCATCAGTGGTTCGGGCGATTTCCGCGGATTCAACCTGCTGGCAAATGCTGCCAAAATACTCATCAGCGGCTCCGGCGACGTGGAAGTGAATGTGGATGATACCCTGGATGTAAGAATCACCGGCTCCGGCGATGTGCGGTATAAAGGCACCCCGGCTATCAACACCCAGATATCTGGCTCCGGAAAGGTGATTAACGCCAATTGATTTTTGGTAAAGGAATAAGGAATATCCCTCTACCCTCTACCAAAAAAATCGATTGTTGAATGCAATGCTGCCTGCTTTCTGTAATGAAGGTGGGCAGTTTTATTTAGCACTCTCCCATGGCCAAGCGATTACAATTAAGCAGGATTTCCTGCAATTCATTACCTTCGGAACGCAGCGGATCAATGCTTTTAACCAGTTTTGCCCGCATATCGTACAATGCTTCCCGATCATACTTTTTGGAATCTTTCACCATCTCAATCTTCATCAGCGCTTCCTGTTGATTTTGTTGAGGGTTGAACCAGCCATTTAACTCGGAACATTGGTGACAAACGCCGTTTTTATTTACCAAGGCACATCTTTCATCAAAAATGTTAATCATGGTTTTCCGAGCATCCTGAACAAGATATTTCACCACACCTTCCGACTTATCCAGTATTTGCATAATTTCCTTTACAGAAAAATCATAAATATCTTTTAAAATAAGCGCCACCTGATTTTCAATTGGAAGGTTCTTCGCTATACAAGTGAAACAAGTGTCGATATGCTCTTTTATATCATAACTTACTGAAGTAGAGGTAGTTACCACTTGCTCAATGGCATGGTACACGCTTGCGTTGTTCAACACCAGATTTTTCGCTTGTTCCGACACATCGGGTGTCCAGCGTTTTCTTTTTTTCAAAAGATTGGAAGCCAGATTGGTGGCAATTTGAAACACCCAAGTTTTCAAAGACGATTCACCTTTAAAGGAATGTAATTTATCATAAGCCCGGATAAAAGTATCATGGGTTAGGTCGTCGGCATCGTTGCGGCTGGCGAGCAGGCGATACAAATAAGACCGAAGTTGTCCTTGAAAATCGGCGAAAAGTTGCTGAAAAGCTTTAATATCGCCTGCCAGCGCGCTTTTGAGTATTTGCTCTTGATCTTGCATTATTATAAAAATTTAAACCCGAAACCGATGAAAGGCTCCAGGTTTTTATTTAGCTGTAAATTATGGAATTAACACGACTTTGCCTGTTGTTTGCCGGTTTTCCAAATCTTGATGCGCTTGTGCGACGTCTTTCAATGCGTAGGTACTGGCAGTTTGCACCTTGATTTTTCCCTCAGCGATCAGTCCGATCATCGCGCCCAGCGAGGCCTGCCACACGTCAGCCCTGTTTTGAATAAAGTGCGCCAGGTTGAAACTCAATAGATTCTGACTTTCATCTACAAAATGTTCCGAATGGATATAACCTCGCTCGCCGCTAGCTGAGCCATACACAATCATGGTACCACCCGGTCGCAAGCAAGCAAAACTTTGAGTATAAATAGCTCCGCCCACCGTTTCCAGGATTATGTCCACTTTTTTACCCTTATTTTCCTGGATAAGTCGATTTGTCCAATCTGGCTT
This sequence comes from uncultured Saprospiraceae bacterium, assembly GCA_964523725.1. Taxonomy (GTDB): domain Bacteria; phylum Bacteroidota; class Bacteroidia; order Chitinophagales; family Saprospiraceae; genus JADJNW01. Next base: position 11,436 of record CAZGAU010000059.1, on the reverse strand, counting down.
TGTGTAATTAATGCTTAGATCGGCACTCATTTTTTGGGCAAATTGCAATTTCTCATCCGAACTACTTGCGGCTATTACATTCGCTCCCGCTAATTTCGCCAGCTGTATCAAAAGCGAGCCAACACCCCCGGCCGCTGCATGAATCAGGAGGGTTTTGCCGGAAATATTTCCTGCCACTTGATGCAAAAGTAAATGTGCGGTGGAACCTTGAACGAAAAGAGCGGTTGCAACTTTTGCATCTATTTGAGGCGGCAGCGATACACAATACTGGGCATTAGCTGTAACATACTCGGCGTAGCCTCCACCAAAAGGCAAGATTGCCAGCACCCGGCTCCCGAGCTGAAAAGGTGGAGACGGTGCACCATCTCCGATTTTTACAATTTCGCCGACTGCCTCCGCACCCAGCACATAAGGCAAAGGCGTAGGCATAAAATAAATGTTTTTCCTGCGAAGTACATCGGAATAATTGACGCCCGCTGCTTCCACTCTGATAAGTAATTCACCAGCTTGTGGCACCGGCATCTCTGTATTTATTGAAGTCAGTACGGTTGGGGAGCCATATTCGGCGATTTGAATCTGCCGCATAGCGTTGGTCATTGTCATATTTCATTCATTTTGATGATCAATGCCCTTCTGACAATTAAGCGTTGAAAAACGGATGAAAAAATCTTGCTTTTTTTGCGTCGATTTCTGACAACCAAGATAAGCCATCGGATGTTCTCGGGAAAGATATAAAAAACTTCAGTCCCATGAGATTCAAACAGATCGCCGGCTTTGTTATGCTTTTTGCGTTTATTGGATTTTTAGTGTATAAATTTATATTCTTTGTTTCCGACCAGCAGGATTCCGGATTTATTACATTTCTCGTCGTTTTAATTTTAATCATTTTATTACTCGCCATCCGAAGAATTATTACATCCTGAAACTTGTGCTTGCAACCAAGCCTGTTTTTATTATTTTAGCCGCAAAAAATACCATGCAGATAAATCTGATCAGTGATACCGTGACCAAACCGACCCCCGGCATGCTTCAAGCCATGATGCAGGCAGAAGTCGGTGATGATGTTTTTGGGGAAGATCCCACCGTGAATGTATTGGAGACAAAGGTGGCGATGATGTTTGGCAAGGAAGCTGCTATATTCTGCCCCAGCGGGACCATGACTAATCAAATTGCTTTAAAAGTGCACACCCAGCCTCTGGATGAAGTGATTTGCGATGAATATTCTCATATTTATCAATATGAAGTAGGCGGCTACGCTTATAATTCGGGCATCGGGATCAATCTGATTAAGGGTACGAACGGCAAGATCACAGCGGAGCAAGTGGAGGCGGCGATCAAGCCCGTATATGACTGGTTACCAATCAGTAAGCTCGTGGTTTTAGAAAATACAGCCAACAAAGGCGGCGGGAGCTATTACACTTTGGATGAAATCCGCCCGATCCAGGAACTATGCCAGGAGCGTGGTTTGAAACTACACCTGGATGGCGCGCGCCTGTTCAATGCCTTAGTAGAAACCGGCGAAAGCACGCAGGCGGTCGGCGAGATATTCGATAGTATTTCCATCTGTTTATCCAAAGGTTTGGGTGCCCCGGTCGGCTCTTTACTTAGTGGAAATCAGGATTTTATTCGGCAAGCGCGGCGTGTGCGCAAGGTCATGGGCGGCGGCATGCGGCAGGCGGGCTATCTCGCAGCGGCGGGTATTTACGCATTGGACAACCACGTGCAAAGACTCAAGGATGATAACGACCGCGCCAAATTGATCGGTGAAACACTGGAGTCGCTGCCTTACGTAGGCAACGTGCGCCCGGTGCAAACCAATATCGTGATTTTTGATGTAAAACCGCCTTACACCGCGGCTTCCTACCTCGAAAAACTGGCGGAGCGGGGCGTCAAGGCAACGGCATTCGGCCCGCAAACGGTGCGGTTTGTGACGCATCTGGATTTTACGGAAACGATGCTCGCTAAAACCCTGGAAATAATCAAGGAATTGTAATTCGTTAAATTCGCGTTATTATTTGGATGAAAGGTCGCATCATTCGGCTTTTCTCCTCATTTTTACAAAATACTTGGATTGTAATAAACTAATTCGACAACCCAGGGGTTACTGTAAATTGTAACCCGATTAAACGAATTCATACTCGAACGAGACGCGACGTGAAGCAACTTAGTTACCTCAATAAATATTTCCTCAAGTACCGCTGGCATTTGCTCGGCGGGATTGTATTCGTATTCATTTCCAATTATTTCCGTGTATTACAACCGCAGATGATCCGCGAGGCGCTCGACCTGGTGGTGGAAAACATCAGCCTGTATCAACTCTACGGCGGATTTGAATTGCAAAGCAAATTATACAGCATTATTGGCGGTACGCTGCTGTTTTTCGGTGGGCTGGTGCTTTTGCTGGCGCTACTGATGGGCGTTTTCATGTATTTTATGCGGCAGACGATCATTGTAATGTCGCGCCTGGTAGAATATGATTTGCGTAAGGAAGTTTTCGGGCATTACGAAAAACTCGATCTGGCATTTTACAAAAGAAATAACACCGGCGATTTAATGGCGCGCATCACCGAAGATGTGTCGAAAGTGCGCATGTATATAGGTCCGGCCATCCTTTATGGGATAAATCTCGTCTCGCTTTTTATCTTGGTCATTCAATCCATGCTAAGCGTAAGCGTGGAGCTCACGCTCTATTGTTTACTCCCTTTACCATTTTTGTCGATTTCTATTTACTACGTTAGTAATTTAATAAATAAAAAGAGCGAAGTTATTCAGCAAAAGCTGGCCACACTAAATAGTATTGCACAGGAAGTTTATTCCGGGATACGGGTGGTAAAATCCTATGTGCAGGAAGCACCGATGGTGAAATTTTTTGCCGAGGAAAGCGAGGATTACAAAGGCAAAGCGCTGGGCTTGGTCAAGGTCAACGCCTTTTTCTATCCGCTGATGCTCTTGCTGATCGGGGCGAGTACAATTATCACGGTGTATGTGGGCGGTTTGCAGGTGGCACAAGGCTCGGTAACGCCCGGTAACATCGCGGAATTTGTGATTTATGTCAATATGCTGACCTGGCCGGTGACGGCTATCGGCTGGATTGCTTCCATTATTCAGCAGGCGGCGGCTTCGCAAAAACGCATCAACGAATTTTTAAATGCGGAACCCACGATTAATAATCCGGTAAATAATCCGCATCCTTTGGAAGGAGAAATCGAATTCCATGATGTATCATTTACTTATCCTGATACCGGTATCAAAGCATTACAAAAAGTCAACTTTAAACTGAATCCGGGTCAGAAAATGGCGATTATTGGCCGTACCGGCTCGGGCAAAACCACCATCGCAGATCTGCTGGTACGCATGTACGACGTGAGCGAAGGCTCCATCCGTATCGACGGGAAAGACCTGCGCGAGCATGACCTGGAAAACCTGCGCGAACGCGTGGGTTACGTACCTCAGGATGTATTCCTGTTTTCGGACTCAATTGCCAATAATATTGCCTTTGGCGTAGAAAACGCAGAAGTAGAAAAGGCTGATATTGAACAATTTGCAAAACACGCAGCGGTATATGAAGATATCGACGAACTGCCGGAGCGCTTTGATACCATCCTCGGCGAACGCGGTGTCACGCTTTCAGGCGGCCAAAAACAGCGCGTTTCGATTGCCCGGGCACTCATCAAAAAACCGGATATTGTAATTCTAGACGATTGCCTTTCCGCGGTGGATACTAACACAGAGAAGCAAATTCTGGGATATTTCAACGAAGCCTTGTCGGATAAAACCGCAATTATTATTACACACCGCATTTACTCCTTATTACAATTCGATAAAATTATCGTGCTGGAAGATGGTGGGATCAAAGAACAGGGCACTCACGAGGAACTCCTGGCGCGTAAAGGCTACTACGCCGAATTGTATGAAAAACAAACGCTGGAAGAAACGACTGCTGTTGAGGAGTGATTTCGGTTATTTGTTATCTGGTATCTAGGGAAATGCAGATGTTTGAGGCAGCATTTAATTAAAACAAAAAAGAATACTTAACCCCAATCACCCTCCTTCGATAAATCTACGATGGGCCAGCAAATCATAGATCACCAATCCCGGATAACCGTTGACCGATCGCCAATAACAAATAACCAATTTTTCTTTTTTTTCCAGTTTTTTTTGAATTATACGGCAAATCTTTACTTTTGTAAGGGACTATCTTGTCCTGTTGTTATTTTTTCTACTCACTAAACTAAACAAGTCGTGGAAAACGAGAGAAACCAAAGAAGATTTGAGAGCGTGTATTCCAAGAAGGTTCGTGCAGGTAAAAGGAGGACTTACTTCTTTGATGTTCGCAAAACGAAAGGCGACGACTTTTATCTGACGCTGACGGAGAGTACTAGAAAATTCAACGGTGAAGGGTATGAGCGTCATAAAATTTTCCTGTACAAGGAGGATTTCAACCGCTTCCTGGGTAGCCTGGAAGAAGCCATTAATCACATCAAAACGGAATTGATGCCGGATTATGACTATGACGAGTACGCACGCCGTCATGAAGAATACGAATCTGAGCTTGACAGTGAAGACAACGACGACAACGAGGTGAATGATTTGGAAGAAAAAACAAGCGTTGAATCTGAAGATGATATGGCGTGGTAATGCGCTGTTTTAGTAAGCATATCGAAGGCGAAATTCTGTAAGTTCAGGGTTTCGCTTTCTAATTTTCAGCTGACCATCTCACAAATACAAATATGGAACAGTTCTCCCGACCGGAACGGATCACCATGAAAACCATCTGGCTTGGTCTGATGGACATTTTTAACCTGGAACGCGGGCTGGGCTATACGCTCGTTGCGCTTACCGTTCGTCCGGGCCACGCCATCCGGGAATACCTGGAAGAGAATCGCACCAGGCTGGTGCCGCCATTTCGCTTTTTGATCCTGACCGTAGCCATTGGCACTTTTCTTACGGTGCAATATTTTAACCAAAGTGATTTTTTTGAGCAATTTCAGAAAGGGATAGAGCAAGGATATAATAAGAACGAGGCATCTATCGAGGATCGATCTAAGTTTCTGGAAGTTTATATGGCAAGAACGACCGAACTTTACAACAATTATTTCAACTTGTTTATCCTTGCAGGGGTGCCGATCATTGCGCTGACAACTTTCTGGATATTCCGCAAAAACATGAATTATGCAGAGCATTTGGTCATCAACAGCTACCTTACCAGTTATTTAACAGTGATTTATATATTACTCATTCCTATTCTTTGGATTACGGATTACTGGATGCTTAGCGTTTTATACCTGGGGTTGAGTGTCGTTTACAGCGGTTATTTATACATTCAGCTTTTTGGGGAAAAAATCGCCAAAGGCATACTCAAAACACTATTGGTTAACTTTTTATACTATACAATTTATTATATTGTAATTATTGCATTTTTCATTGTGATTGTCATTATTTCTATACCAAAATAACCCGATTGAAAATGAAATCCATCCTGGTTTTTTGCGGTTCCAACAAAGGGAACAACCCAGCTTATGAAACAGCCGCTTATGAATTGGGCAAAACCCTGGCGCAGCGCGGTATGCGGCTCATATACGGCGCCGGAAACGTAGGTTTGATGGGTATTCTGGCGGATTCGGCGCTCGAACACGGCGGCGAGGTCACGGGCGTGATTCCTTATTTCCTGCGGGAAAAAGAGGTTTGCCACCTGGGCTTGACCGAACTGGTTATTGTGCAAAGTATGGCTGAAAGAAAACTGGCAATGGCCGAACGCGCAGACGCGGTGATCACGCTTCCTGGCGGCTATGGCACACTGGATGAATTATTTGAAATGCTCACACTGGTGCAATTGAGTCAGGCGAATCATCCGATCGGAATTTTGAATATCAACGGCTTTTTTGATCCTTTAATCGCACAACTGGATCGCATGAATGAAGACAAATTTCTGAAAGACACCCATCGGAATGTACTGCTGAGCGCTGATAACATTGAGGATTTGCTTGCAAAAATGGAGCAATTCGAACCGATTGGCACGGCGGGCAAGTGGGAAGGCAGGTGATGAGGCGACCGGGAGACTTTGGGATAGGGAGAGGATTTTTCTAGATTTCCCGGCAGAAATTAAGATTTTGTGGCTATCTTTGAATAGACCGGTTTTGTTGAGAATATACTGATAAAACGCTCATCAAAATAACCGGATAACCAAATAAAATAACCAAATATGAGCCGAATTGTAACCCTGGACGAGTTTATCATCCACCGTCAGAAGGACTTTCCATTTGCTTCCGGTGAATTGACCGGGCTGCTGCGCGACATTGGCGTGGCGGCGAAAATTGTCAACCGCGAAGTTAACAAAGCCGGGTTGGTCAGTATCCTGGGCTCCGCCGAAGCGGAAAACGTGACCGGCGATCAGGTGCAGAAGCTCGACCTCTACGCCAATGAAAAACTCATCGAATGCCTTAAAAATAGCGGCGAATGCTGCGGTGTAGCCTCCGAAGAGTTTGAAGATTTCATCCCGATTCCGTCGGTTGCTTCCAAATCGTCCAAATATGTAGTCGTTTTTGATCCGCTAGACGGCTCCTCCAACATTGACGTGAATGTATCGGTCGGTACTATTTTTGGCATTTATCGCCGCAAAAGTGATCCGGACGGACCTTGCGCCATTGAAGATTTTTTGCAAAAAGGCTCCGAACTCGTAGCTGCTGGGTATGTTCTGTACGGCACCTCTACTCTACTGGTGTACAGCACTGGCCGTGGCGTTAATGGTTTTACACTTGACCCTTCCATCGGGGAGTTCTGCCTTTCGCATCGGGATATTCAAATTCCAAACCGTGGCAATTACTACTCTGTGAATCAAGGGTATTATCTAAAATTTGATGTGGAAATGCGCCGTTATATCGATTATTGCTCCGATATGAACCTCCGCCTGCGCTACATCGGTTCGATGGTCAGCGATATTCACCGGATTTTATTCCAAGGCGGTATTTTCCTGTATCCGCAAACGCGCAAATACCCGCAAGGCAAGCTTCGGCTGGTGTACGAATGCAATCCTTTATCATTTATCGTAGAACAAGCCGGCGGCAAGGCGATCACCTGTCAATTGCAACGCATTCTTGATCTGGACGTCAAGCATTTGCATCAGCGGGCGACTATCGCTATCGGCTCCCCGGCCATGGTAGACGAAATGAAAGAGTTTGTGGAAAAATACAGCGCCGCACCGACGTTTAATTAAGGTTCAAGAGTTCGAGGTTCAAGAGTTCGAAGTTCGAACTATTGAACCTTCGAACTTTAAACTACCGAAGCAACTGATATTTCCCGACTACATCTTCGCCGCCTTTGATAACGAGATAATACGTGCCGCTTTTCAAATTTGTAAAAGTAAGTTCCTTGAGATGTGTTTTGGCGGGCTGCCCATTAAAAGTAAGGCGATCGAGCACCGTAAATGATTCGTTGAGCAACAAAATTGTCACATTGCATGCGTTTTTCAGCGTGTATCGAATGGCGGCTTTGCCGGCGGCATCGCAGAGTACCTTGGGTTGAGCAGACCAATCTTCATCGCTATCAGAAGAGGTGTTTTTAGCTGGCGTTGTATTGCCCAGGGTTTTGCCGGAAGCTGGAGGAGAAGCCTGAACCGGAGGCTTTGCAGCAACAACGGGCTTTTCCTTATACATGATCAGCACATCGCCGGTAGGCGGATTCCAAAGCGACAGCCCGATCGGAGGTTCAAAGGGATTCCGGTCGCTGACTTCGCCTACATTTGCTGACACGTCGGTCATTACGGTCCGAACTTCCACTTTATCTTTATCCACGAAAATCCAGTTGAACTGATTGAAGCTGCCACTGGCGCGCGTCCAGGCTTTGTCGTCATCGTTTTTGCGCAATGGTGCGCCCCAGCAGCCTTCCCCGATATACACCGTACCATTTTCATCATCCTGGATAAAACCCTGATCACTACCGGATTCTTTAGAAGGTCGGATCGGATACGTCCATTTGGCCACATGCGAATCTGATTCAATTGCCAGTTGCACTTTGTATTTCTGAAAAAGCGTGGCCCAATGAATAATCAAATCATCTTTCTCTGATTTATCACTAGTGTGAGGGCGCATTGCGTGGTGATATTGTGCGAAGCGCCAGCTCATTTGACCGTATTTTTTCAAATCCGCCTCCAGCCAATCGCGTTGTTCGCCACCGGAAGGAATCATGCTATTTAAGGTATAAATTCTGAGCAAGCTTCCCCCAAAATTTAAGGCATAGATCAACCCGGAATTCGCCACGTCAAAAATTTCTACCAAAGATTCATTGGAAGCCTCATGATTACCTCGAGCTACGAGCACCGGAAACAGGCGGCCGTCGCTGCCAATCGTTTCCTGCCAGTCGTCGAGCCATTTTTTCCATTCGTTGGGGCTGTCATCCGCAGTCATATCACCATTAAACAACACAAAATGAGGACGGAGCTTACTCACCAGTTTATTGGCGCTTTTGCGGGCATCGCGGTGGTTGCGGGAATCCCCTCCGGCTATGATCGACAATCTTTCAGAAGGATTATCCGGAGCAGTTCGGAATGACATCCGGCGGCTCACACCTTCGCTGTCTCGGATTACAAAATAATAAACCGTGGCGGGCTTCAGGTTGGTCAAACGCACAAAATGATTATTCATTCCTCTGGCATTCAATACTTTATCTGGTTTATGCGACAAGCGATAGGCATCCGTTTTCTGACCATGATCGATGACATCATAGTGCAGGACAGCATTCCCGCCCGATATCTGATCCCAGCCAATAACCATTGAAGTAGCAGGATCTTCCCGCCACATGCAGCGGTAGCGCGTGTTGGCAGCTTCAACAGCGTTAGCAAAAAAAATCGCCAGAGCTACCATCATCTGGCAATGAAAAAAAGTTTTGCCCAAACCAGGAAGGTTATCGAAACTTCTCCAGAACAAATTCGTAAAAAATGAAATGTGATTTGTAGTTGCTGCTCTTTCTTGCATTACCAAACAGAATTTTTGCCAAATTTAGTAAGAATTACACTAGGGCAGTGCCTCGGTTGCTTGCGCAAAGACGAATGCATGTATTATAACGACAAATATGTAAAAAAGTCAATTGTAATAATCATGTAAAGTTACACCATGGGCAGGAAGGAATTCAAAGGATTCATACGGAAATAAAAGCTTTGGTTGCCAGAATTATTGTACTTTTGTGGCGAATTTAACAACAGTGTAACGAAAATAATTTTTTCTCAATATCAAATTGCCAGCTATGCTGAAGGATCGTCTTGTTTTCAATCTCATCAATAAAGAATTGGAGCGCCAGCGCAAAGGCATTGAACTGATCGCTTCCGAAAATTTCACCAGTCAGGCTGTTATTGATGCCACCGGCAGCTGTCTGACCAATAAATACGCCGAAGGTTATCCCGGCAAACGTTACTACGGTGGTTGCGAAGTCGTTGACGAAATCGAACAACTGGCAATTGATCGTTTGAAAGAACTTTTTGGGGTAGAATATGCCAACGTACAACCGCACTCCGGTTCACAGGCAAATGCCGCGGTTTATCTGGCTGTACTTAATCCCGGCGACAATATTCTCGGCTTCGACCTTTCGCACGGCGGGCATCTTACGCATGGTTCACCGGTCAGCTATTCGGGCAAGGTTTATAAAGCCAATTTCTATGGTGTCGAGCAGGAAACCGGCATCATTGACATGGATAAAGTCGAGGAAAAAGCGTTGCAAGTGAAGCCTAAACTCATTATCTGCGGCGCTTCTGCTTATTCGCGCGACTGGGATTACGAGCGTTTCCGCGCTATTGCCGACAAGGTGGGTGCATTGCTCATGGCAGATATCGCACATCCGGCGGGGCTGATCGCGGCGGGTTTGTTAAAAAGTCCGGTGAAACATTGCCATATCATTACTTCTACCACGCACAAAACCCTGCGTGGCCCACGCGGAGGCATCATTATGATGGGCAAGGATTTTGACAATCCCTGGGGCAGAACGACCAGAAAAGGCAGCCCGATTCAAATGTCGGCAATTCTGAACAGCGGTGTCTTTCCCGGCATGCAGGGTGGTCCGCTGGAGCATGTCATCGCAGCGAAAGCACAGGCTTTCTATGAAGCATTGCAACCTGAATTTAAGGAATATGGCAAGCAAGTGATCAAAAACGCCAGAGCAATGGCGGATGCTTTTGTGGAAAAAGGTTATAAAGTGATTTCCGGAGGCACCGATAATCACCTGATGCTGATCGACTTGCGCTCCAAAGGTGTAACCGGAAAGATTGCGGAAGAAGCACTTGGTAAAGCTGATATTACAGCCAACAAAAATATGGTTCCGTTTGACACCGAATCGCCGATGGTAACTTCGGGTATCCGCATCGGTACGGCTGCGATCACTACACGCGGATTGCTCGAAAATGACTGCCGTCAGGTGGTGGAGTGGATCGACACAATTATCACCAATGCTGAAAATGAGCATGTGCTCAGCCAAATCCGGAGTGACGTGAACACTTTCATGGAAAGGTTTCCGCTTTACGAGGCAATGGCAGTATAAACTGGAAATTAGTTGTTAACTACTGAGGATTAGATGGGTAGTCAAAGCCAGGCTTTGGGTGATCCTGATCTTCAATCGGTTCTACTAGCAAGGTTTCATCATCGAGCATGCCGATTACCCGCACGGGCGAACCGACAGGTAATTCTCTGCCTTGAGTGACGGCATTTACTTCAGCTGACATGCGGCTCGCGTCAAGATGGATTTTTCCTATGCCGGCACGGTGCGGCGGGATGGATTGCAAAACTTTGCCAGTGCTTTCGAGAAAGGTTTTGGAGCTTTTTGAGGCAAACCAATCGGGTAACCCTTTTACACTCGTTAGCAAAGCAGTGACCAAGCCGATTAAAATTCCATACAATAAAGCCTTTTGAAAAGAATTGTCAACTCTCATGATGAGGGCCGCAGCCCAGCCAAAAGCTGTAAAAAAGGTAAGAACCGTACGGGCATCCAATTGGAACAAACCATTGTCCTGACTGACATTTTCTGATTCGTTATATTCTGAAAACAAACTATACACCATTAAAATTACCAACAACAGACTGGCAACTACAGCAATGCTCCAGAAAATCTGCTGATTCCAGTTATCCGCGAGCCAATCGGTTTTCAATAGCAATATGCGCATGGTTCTCATTCTTAAATAAAAATCAAAAGTTGCTGTTTCTCAATAGAGTAGTTTTTTTATTGTTTCAACATGTAAAATAAGGCATCCTGACAGGTATGGACTTAAAACTCTCGACAAATTGCCGGAATTTTTCGTCCAACAAGCTATTTACAAGATCATTTTGCTATTCTCACAATAATAATTTCGCCTGAATCGCATAGGAGTTTAAATCTTCTTAACTTTGCGCCAAACTAAAAACACTTTCATGAACGGCTCACAGGGACGTATCGAACTGTACAATACCAGCCCGATGCTGG
>CAZGAU010000058.1:0-28457 GCA_964523725.1 uncultured Saprospiraceae bacterium | reverse complement strand
TTCCCGGATGCCGCCAGCAAGGTTGATCTTGATGTGTGGCGATCCCTGGGCTTTATCCACGTTCATTTTGATGGACTTTTTAGCTTGTAAAGACAAGCGTTCTGGCTGATCAGTCAGAATTAATCGCCGATTCTCAAGATCAAATTGTACGATCATTTTGGTTAAAAAATCGCTACCGATGAAGCCGTCCACCTCGAAGCAATTTGCTGGATAGATATCAAAAAAGTCGCTTTTTACAGCTTTTGCATTTGTAAATGAAATGTTATTTATTTTTACTTCGGGAATCGTAAATAAATCATTGCGTTGTTTATTAGCGGTAGCATCGCTGATATTGGCAGAGCCTTTTTTATCCAGCCCACATTCCTGCTGGATCTTAGAAGATATAAACAGTACTGCGCCGGTATCGAAGATAAAACGATAAGTATGATCATTGATTTGGACGGGTATAATGATTTTATCTTTTACCCATTCAAAAGGAACGATTTCATAGAAATTATTACTGGCAAGTTTGCCGGGTTGGTAAGTCTGGGCTTGTAAAAAGCTAATTTGTAAAAGCAATAAGAGGATCAGCGTAATTTTTTTCATTGTGGTAAATGATTCGGTGAAATTTTCTGACAATATTTATCGGGAAAAGTTCAAGAAAAAAGGCTATTTACTTCTGTAAACAGCCTTTCCTGAAAACATCATAATATCGTGATATTATATCATTAAAACTTTACTTTGTTGAACCCAAGCGCGCTGATCATCCAGTTAGGCAAAGGCTTCAGCGGGTCGCGTTTTTGCAGGTTCATGTACCAGTTCCATTTTTTGACGATCGGGATTTTATGCGTTTCCACGAATTCGATCAGCGTACCGTCCGGGTCTTCGATATAGCTCCAATGACCGGCTGCTTCGCCCATCTGGAAAGAGTTTTCGCTGTCCACACGGAATGGAAAGCCCTTATCGGCGCACTCTTTTTTCAAGGCATGCATGCCGCGCACATCAAAGCATAGGTGAATATAACCGAGGTCGCCCCAGTAACGATCAGCGAAGATTTTCACGGGTTCGCGTTCAAGCACCTGCACCAGTTCGATATGACTTTTGCCAAACAGAAGGCTCAATCCTCCTACACGCATTTCGCTGTGTTCGAGTAGCACCCGGCGTATTTTTTCCTGACCACCGGGTAAGGTTTTAAAATCATCGAAAACACCAGTTTCATCATATATAATTTTATCATATCCTAGCACATCGCTATATAGCGCCATCGCGCGCTCGATATCGGAGACGCCGATCATACAGCCGCAGACGCCACCTACATGGGATTTGTTCTCTGAGTACCAGGAGCTGTATTCTATGATTTGAATGATGTTGCCCTCATTGTCTTTGATGAAAAAGTAAGGTGTACCATCGGGTGCATGTTCAATATCGCTCAGGATATTTACATCGTTTGCCTTTAGCGTGGAAAAGCTGTGCTGAATATTTTTGGATTTTACGCTGACGGTGAAAATACCCAGATCACCCATCTTAATTGAGTTTTGGGAAGCCACAGGCGTGCGATCAAGGTATTGCCAAAGCTCATAGCCGCTGCCACCGCGCATATTGATCGCAAGGATCGCACGTTTTTTATGCGGTTCCCCACCCATGTAAGGCGCCATATGCGTTGCTGTGTTATCATCGTCGAAAACGAGAATATTGGAGCATAAGTTCTTACCATACCATTTGAAGGCTTCTGAAACATTTGCTACACCGACACCCACTTGCTGAATGCCATAGATTACTTTTTTTGTCATGGTTGCACTTTTTCAATCCGCAAAATAATTTTATAGAAAATTTGTCTGATTTTCAGAACACGACGGACGAAAGTACACATTGCAAAATTTATCAGCGCATTTTTTTTAAATTTTAAAATTTTCGTTAACAAAAAACGGGCTGCCCGCAAGTCGCGAATAGCCCGTCATTTAAGCGTCACTTGGAAATTTATACTAAGCTTTCGGAATATCTTTTTTATCGTCGGGTAATTTCTTAAAGTGCTCCGAACCATCTACTTCAATGTTCAGATCGTTGAGGTCGCTGAATTTAAGGGCGCCTTCCAGGCTAAGCAAAACAAATTCGTCGTCGCTGCTCACCAGCATTAGCACATCGGTGATGGTGTCGCCCTTTTCACGAATCAGAAACTCTACAACCTGCCCGTCTTCGCGTATTTGGAAAAGCTCTTCGAATGAATCTTGTTTGACACTTTTTATCAAGGAGCGATATTCCTGGGAAGTCACCAGATTCCCGTTTTCCATGGTCAGAATACGCAGTTTGGTGATTTTTCTTAATAAACGCGCTTCTTCTGCTTCATCTGCGTAGCTGGACGCGAGCTTGAGCACCCAGCCCTGAAGCTTAAGATCGGTGACGTTTTCCATATTTTTATACTTGTCGTAGAAACTTCGAACTGCTTTGGCTTGCGCAAAACTCAGGCTGGCTATGCCCATGAGCACAGCAAATACTAGGATTTTTCTCATCGTCTTTAAGTTTTTGAGTGGGTGAAAGAATGGAATTATTGTAATATGGTGCGATCGTGTTATAGTTGGTCAACTTGTCCAATTCTTTTCAGAGCGATACTACCATAACACTAAAACACAGTTGCACAAAAAATTAAGCTCTCGGAATCTTCTTGTTTTTCTGCTTCTCTTTTTCTTCCTTTTCCTTTTTGCGGGCCTTGTCGTTGATGGGGAAATCGGTCATAAAATGGTTGATCATTTCAGATAGATCCTTCATTTTGATATTCGATTTCATATGAAAAAAAACAAACTCATCGTTTTCCTGAACCATAAAGACCAGGTCTTTGAATTTGTCATTTTTCTTGATTCTGCCCATTACATTGACGGTAGTGGCGCCGTCGCGCACGTAGATAAGGTCGGCATAACCGCTGCGGCGACTTTCGCTCACAAAATTATTGACGGAAGCAACAGGGATGGGGTTTTGGTCTTCGGCGATCATAAAACGCATTTTCTTCACTTTTCTGGCCAGCTTCAACGCTACCTTGGCATCTTCGTCTTTGACCATATCATAAGCAATGCCACTGCCAAACCACATCAGCCAACCAGGGATTTTGAAATTCCGAACACCTTCCAGATGTTTGTTTTGGCGGTAAAATTCAGCAGCCGGACGCTGTGCCTGTACGATCGTAGCACTAATCAGGAGTAAACTGAGGGATAGCAGCAGCGTTTTCATAAGCAATGGTTTAGATTTGATAATTTTTGTAAAAAAAGCGTTTTATCATTCAAGTGTTGTAAATAATCTCCAGACTTTATTACAATTGTATAATAATTACCCCGGGGTGTTGTAATATGGAAAATCGGGTGATTTTTATTCCTGCTTGTTGGAAGATGGCTTTTTTTCGTCTTTACCTTCAATGCTGTTGGCCAGCCTGGAAATCTTGGCCAGGTCGATTTTCCCAACAAAACTCACCAGGACAAACTCATCCTCGCCGCCTACCAGCAAAAAGAACTCTTCGAATACATTGCCATTGGAGCCGGCGGCTTCCTTCACGTGAAACTCTACGTTTTCGCCGTCTTTATCGCGTACCGTCATTAACACCTCGTATTCGCTGGTATTGATCTTTGATTTGGCTTCTTTGTAATATTTCTGGGGGCTTACGTCGGTAGTCAGCACCCGGAGACCGCGCAGATCCTTGGCGATTTCCATGATGGCTTTGCCTTCGTCGTCGTCCATACCGTCGATTTTCAGTTTGTCGATCATTTGGAACATTTTCGGGCTGATGTAAACAACGGTAAAGTTTTCGTCATTTACATACTGCGAAAAATATTTGTCGATCGCGTTCGTCTGTGCATATGCCGCGGCGCTTAAGCAGCTTACCACGAGCATTACAACTAAAACTTTGAGTAGCTTCATTTTTATTGAATTTTTATAATGTGAATTAAAAACAATCGAATTTTATTTACTGAACTATTTCATTCATTTTACGCACTTTGCCCATTTCCTGAGCGGCAGTGGTAGCGCCTTGTTTTAATTCGGTAGAAGCTTTTTTCAAAGATGTTTTTAACACTTGATATGCTTCTTCCGGGGTTTCAGGCTCGTATTTCGACCAGTCGATGATTTGTGCAACTGGCTCTGATTCAGGTTGTTGTATGGTGTTGTAAATCCACCAGCCACCGATGGTCAGCAATATAATCGCAGCAGCCCGGGTTACCCACAAGCTCAGACGGCGAATGCGCAGGCGAGGCTGTTCGGTTTCTTGCAATTGTTGTAATAATCGGGCTTCAAATAGTTCATCCAGTTTCTGCTCTCGCTCTTGCTGAAAAAAGCCGAACAAGGGCTGATAAGAGCGCAGTGATTCGTGCACCTCCTGACCATTGAAGTATTCGCGCAATTGCGTTTCTTCCTGCAGGGAACTTTCCCCGTCAAAATATTTGTCCAGTAGCTTGATTATTTCTTGATGTTTCATGCGATTTGGTTTTTGATCAAATGCTCGCGAATATGGGTTCTGGCTCTGAAAAGATTGGTTTTTACCTGACTCATGGGCATATCCAGCGTCTGGCTGATTTCTTCGTAGCTTAAGCCTTCGATGTCCCGGAGTTGCATCACCAATCGGTGTTTTTCAGGCAGTTCATTCATAATGTTTCGAATGCGGTCGATCATATCGTTACTTTCGGTTACTTCGTCTGGTTGAGCCGCATCGTCACGCCAGTCGGCATATTCCGGCAGACTGTCGGTGCGATTGTATTTCGATTTCAGCTTGTCCAGTGCCAGATTTTTCGTCATTTTCATGGTCATGGCTTCCATGTTTTCAATTTCGTGCCAGGAATCCCGCTTTTGCCAGATTCGCACCAGCACTTCCTGCACCACGTCTTCCGCTTCCATTGCATTTTTTAGAATGCTTTGGGCGAAGCGATACAGTTTGTCTTTAGCGGGTAATATGTTTTGTTTAAAGTACATTAGGCTCATGACATCAGCAGGACGATTGGTTTTGAAAAATGTTACAGCTCAAATACAACTTTTTTCGGAAAATTGTCATTTGTTAATAATTGATTGGGGTTCTGGAATGATTTTTATTTTCGTCCCCAATTCTTTGATAACCAAATAACAGGCTACAAATAACCGATAAGCAATAACAACAAGCCAATTTTTTATACAAACTGCCGTTTTAGGCTTATTTTTGCGCGTTGAATTGACGATATGATAAAAATTATAGATCGCTTAGTTACCAAAAGTTTCATCCCGCCGTTTATTGTGACCTTCGGGATTGCGATATTCTTTTTCCTGATGCAGACGCTTTGGTTTTATATCGACGACATTGCGGGCAAGGGACTGGGCTTTTTCTTTGTGATCGAATTGCTGGCCTACAAGTGCGTAAGCCTTATCCCAATGGCGCTACCTTTGGCTATTCTTATTTCATCGGTGATGGTGATGGGGAATATGGCAGAAACCTACGAGCTTTCCAGCGTGAAATCTGCCGGTGTGCCGCTGCTGCGTGTGATGCGGCCACTGATTATCTTCGGGTTTTTATTTGCCATGCTTTCTTATTATTGCTCGGCTACGCTAATTCCATTGGCAAATTTGAAGTTCGGCTCTCGTATGTACGATGTGCAGCAACAAAAACCGGCGCTTCGCCTGGATGAGGGTATTTTTAATGATGATTTTCAGGGCTTTACCATTCATATCGGACAGAAAGGTCGCGATGGAAAAACGATCAAAGATGTGCTGATCTACGATCACAGTGAAGCTTCCAAAGGACAGTATAGTCAGATTACAGCCGAGGAAGGCGAAATGTACACCACACCAGACGGGCGCTACTTTGTGATGAATCTGAAACAAGGACATCAATATATTGAAGTGCATCCTTCTTCACCGACCCGACAAAGCGGTAAGTATCCGTTTGTACGAACATCCTTTGATAAGTGGACGAAAGTCTTTGATATGAGTGAATTTGGGCTGAGCCGCACCAATGAGGAACTTTTCAAATCCAACCGGACGATGATGAGCATCCCGGAGCTACGCGATGCCATTGATTCCATTGACATCCGCATCGAAGACCGGGCAATTTCGCTTTCTACCCAGATTGGTAGTTATTTCAGTTTTTTACCCCCGGATAGTATTACCATTGCTTATCTGAATGAAATTGCACCTCGCGATACCCATTCCAAAGAGCCAATTTTAGTGGATCAATTGGATTCTAATTTCATTCAAACCGACAGTTTAAATAACGATACCATTACCCAGCATGTCAATCAGGCACCCCCCCAACCGATTAATCGCCCCAGGCCACGTTCGTATCCGGTTGGCCCACTGCCGGTAGAACAAGAGATCGATAAAGATTTAAAATCATACGAAGATTTTGCAACTACCTTCCGAAAAGAAGACCAGCAAAAATTGTATGACCGCGCCAGAACCTTTGTAATGAGTATCCAAAATCAAGCAGAGTCGGCGGTTCGATCTATGGTCACCATGCGCGAAACCAAGGTTAAGTACAGCTACGAAATGTGGACGAAGTACAGCATTGCTTTTGTGTGTATCATTTTTGTATTTGTGGGTGCACCCATGGGTGCGATTGTGCGCAAGGGCGGGTTTGGTTATCCGATCCTCATTTCTATTATCTTTTTTATGATATTTGTAATTCTCACCATTTTTTGTCGCAAAATCGCCGAAGCATTTGTATTACCTCCGGTGGCGGCTGCCTGGGTGCCGGCAATCGTAATGTTTCCAATTGGGATAATTTTGACTTTCAAAGCCATGAATGATTCCAGCCTGCAAATTTCGGAGACGATTACGCGCATCAAAACCTGGTTTGCAAAAAGAAAAGCAAAAGCATGAATCTTGTTTATTTCAAAAATCTGATCAAGGAAAACGCTTGGTTTTTTGCTTGTTTTGCCCTTTTTCTGGTAGTTGGCGCCATTTTATTGCTGACCATCAATCAGGGAGATGAAATATTTTACTTCAGTGAACGCCGTACGGTATTTGGGGACTTGTTCTTCCGGTATGGCACGCGCCTGGGTGAAGGCGCGGGCTTTGTGATCGTTGCGCTGGTCTTTTTGTTTGTGCGTTTTCGCACGGCGATGTACGTGCCTTTGTTAGGTATGATAGTTATGATTACCTCCAATGTTACCAAAAAACTCTTTGCGCATCCGCGCCCCTGGCTTTATTTTCAGCAATTGAATATGACCGATCAGCTCCACCTGGTAGAAGGTGTGCACATCAACGGCGGCACCAATGCATTCCCTTCTGGGCATACAATGGCGGCTTTTGCCTTGTATGCATTTCTGGCGTTTATACTGCCCAAAAAGCAGGGTTGGGCGGTGGTGCTATTTCTGGTCGCTTTATTAGTCGGCATTTCCAGGATTTATTTAGTTCAGCATTTTTTGAAGGACGTTTATTTAGGTGCTATTATAGGTGTAATAATCGCCATTATATTTTATTATTTTCATGAAAGATTCCCCAATCGAGCCTGGGCAGATCGCTCCTTGCTGAAGAGAAGAAAACCGGTAGCCAAAGCATAAATAATTTTAGTAAGTAGTCGGACCGTTTTACAGTCGATTGTCGAAAGTCAAATTAAGCTGACAATCAACTTCTTATGAAATATTTTATTTTAATTTAAAATTGTCCCTTTGCTTATTATAAGCTTTGCAAGTTTTACGTCTTACTTTTCTGGTATTACCCCTGCCTATATGCCAATAAATTCATATTTTTGAACGACTCATTGTAAAATATTTTATACGACTTGCAAGAGAATTTTACCGACCAGGAGTTGCTGGAATTACTAGGGAAGGACGCGGACAAAGCCATCGAGGTGTTGTTTAGGCAGTACTATGCTTTCGTTTGCAAGGCAGTGTATCAGGTGGTGACGGATGCGCAAGTCGCCGAAGATTTGGGGCAGGAGGTATTCTTTGAATTGTGGCGCCGCAAGGATGAGCTGACGATCAATACCTCGCTGAAGGCTTACCTGCGGCGGGCTGCGGTGAATAAAACGCTGAATTATCTGCGCGATAAAAAAATCAAGTGGGACGACGAACAAGAGTTGCCCAGAATCGAAGATGCCGCCCCCAGTACCCCTCAAAACCTGGAAGCCGAAGAATTGCAGCAGTTTATTGATGAAGCCATCGATCAATTGCCGGAGAAATGCCGCATGGTGTTTATGCTGAGTCGCCAGGATGAATTATCTTATCAGGAAATCGCCGACCATTTAAATATTTCTATTAAAACCGTTGAAAATCAGATATCTAAAGCGTTAAAACATATGCGGGCAGTTTTGAAACCCTATTTGTCGGGTGGCTTACTTATTCTACTGGCATTTTTGACATAAAACGGTAGGGGGTACCCTGTCAAATAGTGTCAAAGGTTATGAAAAGGGAATTGATTGATAGAATGATCCGTGATAATTTGTTTGGATCGATCAAACCCAAATGCAGTGAAATGGACATTGAGAAATATATATCGCTGAGAAACAAAAAACACGCTGGTACAATCAAACCGGAGGAGGAGGCAGCATTGCAGCAAATATTGCAGGATGCTAAAGGAAAAATTATGGCGAAAGAACTAGAGCAAATCGAACACTGGAGCAAAAATTACAAAAACAGCTACGAGCCGAACGTGGATGCCGGTTGGGCCAAGTTGCAAGTACGCATGCAGGCAGCCAAAGCTGAAGATTCAACCCGTTTGCGCGTAGCTGCCAGAAGGCGCTGGCTGAGTGTTGCAGCGGCTATCCTATTGATTGCCGTTGCGGGCGTTTTCTTGTTGCAACCTGAAGATAATCAACTTGTTGTGCAAACAGAGGCTGCCGAACAGCAGAAAATTACCCTGGAAGATGGTTCAATCATAGTTTTGAATGAAAACAGTAAACTGACCTATCCGAAAAATTTCAATAAATCTGAGCAACGGTCGGTGATTCTGGCCGGCGAAGCCTACTTCTCTGTGCAATCCGATGCAACTAAACCCTTTGTTATTACTACCGCTCAAACTGAGATTGCGGTGCTGGGCACCGAATTCAACGTCCGAGCTTATCCGCGGGAAAATTTGACAGAAGTGGAAGTAGAAGAGGGGAGAGTGCAATTCTCAGTTTTGCAGAGTGATCAGTCTGTGATTTTAAAAGCTGGCGAAAAAGGGATTTTTGATGCCGGTAAAAATGAATTATCCAGAAAAAAACCTTCGCAGCTCAACGCACAAGCCTGGCGCACGCACCGCTTAAATTTTGTAAAAACCCCATTGACGGAAGTCTTCCAGGCATTGGAAAGATATTATAAAGTCAAGATCGAGGTAACCACCCCCAGCATAAAAAACTGCGAATACACCAGTGATTTTGAAAACTCTCAGCTGAGCGAAGTGGTGGAATCGCTTTCTTTGGGTTTGGGATTAAATTTGAAGAAAAGTACCCCCAAACATTATATTTTCAGCGGCGAAGGATGCCAATAAAGTTAATTTGGTGTTAAGCCGGACATATTTCCACACCCCACCTCTTTCATTCCTGCTTAAATAGCTGTAAATTTGAAATCTGCTTATGGAGTATTTTTACAATATTTAATGAATGATACAGGGCAGATGGGCAATTTTGTGGCTATCACTTACGCTTTTGAGCAACGTAACAGTGGCTCAAAATGCGTTGGATATTCCTGTAAGTCTTCATGTTAAAGAAATCTCGCTGGAACAAGCATTACTCCAACTTATATCGGATTACGAAGCCCGCCTTTCTTTTAGCAATAATTTAATACCCGATAAACAGATTACCGTAAAATTCAATAAAAAACCGCTGCGGTTGGTGCTGGATGCTTTATTGCAGGATACAGACATCGCTTATCGCGAAATTGGCAGCCAAATTGTGCTGTACAAAAAAGAAAAACCTAAAATAGAGCGGAAGTTTACCATCAGTGGATTTGTGCAGGATGGAGACTCCGGAGAGCGGCTCATTGCAGCCAGCGTACTCGACCGTAAACTGGGCAAAGGCACCGAAACCAATGAATATGGCTTTTTCAGCCTGACCCTGCCTGAGGGCGAGGTGCGACTTAGCGTGTATTATCTCGGCTACATTCCGCAGGAATATGTTTTAAAGCTGAACAGTGACACGCAGTTGCGAATCAACCTGAGCGCCTCTTTGCTCTTGCCGGAAATTGAAGTTGTCGCTCGGGATTCCATTACCACGGGGCTTCGGTCGGGCATTAGCACCGATTATTTCACCGGCGAAGATATAGAGTTGCTTCCTTCTCTGGGTGGAGAGCCTGATTTTATTCGAGTAACGCATCTGCTTCCTGGCGTCCAAACCGGCACGGATGGTATTGGCGGCATTCACGTTCGCGGCGGAAACCCTGAGCACAACCTGATTCTGATCGACGGCGTGCCGGTTTACAATCCCTTGCATGCCGGTGGCCTGTTTTCAGTATTTAATTCTGATGCAATTCGAAGTGCGCAACTAATAAAAGGTGGATTTTCAGCGCGTTACGGTGGCCGCCTTTCTTCGGTTCTGGATATTCATACCAAAGATGGGAATGTGAATCGCCTTAGTGGGCATGCTGAGATTGGTTTACTCACGGCCAGGGCTTCTCTGGAGGGACCGATTGTCAAAGAAAAGGGGTCTTTTTTTGTGTCAGCCCGGAGGTCTTTTCTTAATTGGTACACACGCCCCATTTCTCAGCGGGAAAAAGCCGAGCAAGGTGTAGATGGCGAAACTTTATATGAGTTTTATGATATCAACGCGAAGCTAAACTACTCCCTTTCTCCAAAAGACAAGGTCTATCTGAGTTTTTATCGGGGTAATGATAATTTCCGGAATACCGGTTTCCAATCGGATAGCTTTTCGTTTTATAGTAATTCTTGGGAAGACACGCTGCGCATTCGCTATGATAACTGGTATGGGGAGGAACTCAGGTGGGGCAATACGGTCTCTTCTGCTCGCTGGAATCATATATTTGGCGATAAACTCTTCTCCAATACAACGCTGACTTACACTCGCTTTGCTACTGATTTTTACTACGGTGAAGTAGATTCGCTGGTACTGAAAAATAAAGACACGACTCTGTTCCGGGTATATGACTACGGTCGCTATCGTTCCAGTATTGAGGATATTGGCGGGAGGACTGATTTTGACTGGCTTTTGTCGCCATCACAAACTTTACGCTTTGGATTTGGACTTACGAAACACCAATTTAACCCGGGAGCGCTGACCTATAATGAAACTACCGAAATCCTTGGCGAAGATGAAGTACAGGGCAATGATCCGATCGAATCGGTGGAATCCTTTGCCTATCTTGAAGATAATATCATTCTGGGCTCTGATTTTGCCTTGAATATTGGTTTGCACGCTGCACGCCTGACCGTTCAGGAAAAAACCTACAACTCGCTTCAGCCGCGTATTTCTGCCTATTGGCGCGCTCATAAACATTTGGGGTTCAAGGCTTCGTATGGTGAAATGGCGCAGTTTTTACACTTGTTATCCAACTCCAATATTGGCTTACCGACCGATCTTTGGGTACCGGCTACTGCGAAAGTTCGTCCTCAACGCGCGTGGCAAGCTTCTGCGGGCTTTGATCTGGAACTGAAACCGTTGGAACTCAGTGTGGAGGGCTATTATAAAGAAATGAGCGATTTGCTCAGTTTTACCGAAGGTGCATTCTTTCTGAATAATTGGGAAGAAAACGTAACAACCGGGAATGGACGGGCTTATGGCTTGGAGTTTTTGCTGCGTAAATCGACCGGCACTACGACGGGTTGGGTTTCCTATACCTTATCTTGGGCAGACCGGCAGTTTGAGCGGGTCAACCTTGGTAATCGGTATCCTTTTAAATTTGATCGGCGGCACGATTTGAAAATCGTTTTGCAGCATTCCTTCAATCGCTGGATGCGTGTAAGCGCCAATTGGATTTTGAGTACAGGATTTGCCTACAGTCTTCCGGTCTCAGAATTTTATTTTGATCAACCTGGAGGCGGCTCGGTACCCGTGATTGATTATGGTTCCAAAAATGCATATCGGATGCCGGTTTACCATCGGCTGGACTTAAATGCTCATTTTACCTTCAAAACCAAGAACTTCTGGCACGGACTGAATGTTGGATTGTATAATGCTTACGATCGGAGAAACCCACTATACTTCAACCTTCAAACGAAATTTGTCAATGAAGGCGGGGAATTGAAGGAAACTAAGGAATTCGTGCAGGTCTGGCTTTTGCCTATTTTACCTTCGGTCAATTATTCCATCAAATTCTAAACAAGATTACGATGCGGCGCTTTCTACCCTTTATAGCTTTGGTCTCGATTTTGTTGGCTGCTTGCGAGCGTCCGGTTGATATTGATCTGGATAATCTGAACTCTAAACTAGCCGTTACCAGCAATTTTGTGCCAAATGAGGTGGTAGAGGTGTATGTGTCTAAAACACGATCGATTTTAAATAATAATGATCCTGAATACATTAACAACGCCTCGGTTGCTTTGTATCGCGGTGATAAATTTCTGGAAGCCTTGCAATTGCAGGGGGGCGACGACCGCTTTCCACCGCGCTATATTACTCAAAATGTGAAGCCCGTCGTGAATACGCTTTACACCATCAAGGTAGAAGCGCCGGGATTTGCTTCGGTACAGGCTGTAAGCGAAATCCCTTCGCCTGCTAAAATCCGTTTTCTCAATATTTCTGAGGTCAGAAAGTTTGATTTGCCTGATCAGAAGGTATATAGCTACAAAGTTGGGCTGGTTTTCGAAGATCCTGCCAATGTGGTGAATTTTTATCATCTCAATTTCTACCAGCAAATCTGGAATTATGAAATCGAGGAAGGCGATACGGTAATTACCGGCAACTGGCTCAGAAACATTGAGTTTAGCTCTGAGAATGATAATAATTCTTTAATTGCTTACTTTGATGGTGGCGTTTTATTTGATGATACCGCGTTTGATGGTAAAATTGTACCATTTTCATTTACTTTGACCACTTTTATTGAACCGGACAAACATATTTTGGGCAAAATGTTTACCGAATTGCGTACCGTTTCCAAAGATTATTATTTGTTTCACAATTCTTTGAGCCGCCAGCAGACCAGCCCGGGCGGGCCGCTTTCCGAGCCGGTGATTATTTACAACAATGTAGAGAATGGTCGTGGAATTTTTGCGGGTTATAACCCCGTTGTAGATTCTGTAGCCATCTTCAAATAGCCTGTCTCCTGTTAATGTCTTGTTAAAACATCCATCTTTCCTTACTTTATCATGCTTCGGGGGAGTCCAACCTATTAGTTTTCCTCGTATGCTTTAATAAATATCTTCAACTTTTTGATTTTACCTTAAAAAATTACGCATGACGTAGGGGGTAACCAATAAGTCGGTGTCTCTTTTATTGCAATACCAAATGCAAAACTCCAAAAATGCCAAAAAACCAAGTATTCTATTCTGAAGGCAATCTGTTGAAAAAACTTAAAAAGGAAGATTATGAATGTTGAAACAAAAACGGCTTTCCTGACCCAATTCCCAGTTTTTAGCACCCTTTCTGATGCAGAAAGATCCCGACTATCGGAAATGATGGAGCATAAAGTGAAGCCGCGCTACAGTTTTATTTACTTACCCGGAGAACCATCTGATACGATTTACTTTTTGGCAAAAGGCATGGTCAAAATCGGAACCCATTCCGGTGACGGCAAGGAGGTGATCAAGGCTTTGATCCATCCGCTGGCAATGTTTGGAGAACTTGGGCTGGTGGGCGAACCGGAGCGGCAGGAATTTGCACAGGTGCTTCGCGAAGATGTCCATCTTTATACACTAAAAGTAGAAGATTTTCAGGATTTGATGCGTAGCAACTTCGAATTGAGTAATAATGTAATGCAATTGTTCGGTAATCGCCTGATTAAAGCCGAAAACAAGCTGGAATCCCTGATTTTTAAAGATGCCCGCACCCGCATTATCGAATTTATCAAAGATGCTGTGGACAAACAAGGACGCCGTGTCGGATACGAAATGTTATTGAAACATTCACTTACTCATCAAGATATTGCAAATATTACCTGTACTTCGCGTCAGACTGTAACTCTGGTGCTAAATGAACTGAAAAAATCAGATTTGATTTATTTCAACCGGGGTAAAATCCTGGTGCGTGATATGGCTAAGCTGGTTTAAGAGATTGATAATTTTTTATACTAATCCATAATTCTTTAAGAAACAACACGTTCTAGAATTTTACAATTTGTTTGTTAGCACCCCATAAAACCTTTTAATTTTCGGACGGCAACTCCATCATAATACGCCAGTCTTTGGGCAGGTAGTTATTGATGCGGTTGCCGATTCCTTTTATCCAGCCTATGTTTTGCCCTTCGTATTGCGCCAAAGCCCAGCTTTCCGGAATTTCTGCCAACTGGATGTTCTCCTTTTTCAAAAATCTTAGTGCCTGATCTTTGTCCAGAGGCACAAACGGCAAATCCGTACGAATCGCTGCACTTAAGGCCAGAGCATGCGAAGGTACAAAATCCTTGCCTTTGACTATGCCCAGTTCCAAACCCAGGTTTATCTTGAATAAATATTTTGCAATCAATTGAGCGTCTTCCAGTTGTGATTGTAATACTCCAAAGATATTTCCCTTTTCATTCTGGAAAAAAGCGAAATCATCCGAATGCTGGAGCCAATTCCGGACTATCGGGATCGATTGTTTGGCTAAAGGTTTCCATTTGGCAAAAGCCGAACTCTTATCTTGTTGAAAATCAACGTCTTTTGTCTTTTTAAAACAAGCAATATAAAATCCTTCCCCACGTACACGGTGTGGATAAAACTGGTATCCGAATCCCTTGCTGAGGATGCCCCAATCTTCAGGAATTTCTAATGCAACTCTTTCTAAATCAAATTCTTGTGCGAGCCAGGCGGCGTTTTGGTCGTTTTCCGTATCGTTGTACGTGCAAGTACAATAAATAAGTGTACCTCCGGGTCGGACCGTTTTTACCGCGTCGGCGAGAATCCGCTTCTGGCGGGCGGCACAGCGCAGTACGCTTTCCGGTGACCATTCAGCAATTGCTTTTTTATCCTTCCGGAACAATCCTTCCCCGGAGCAGGGGGCATCCACTAAGACCAGATCGAAAAAACCTTCCAGATATGTAAAATCGCGACTGTCGTGACTCGAGGTGTGGGTGCCGGGATAGCCCCATTTCATCAAGTTTTCCCGCAAAATAGGATAGCGAGGCTTAATAACTTCATTACACAGGATCAAACTATTTTCAGGCAAAACCGAAGCCAGCAAGGTACTTTTCCCGCCTGGCGCGGCGCATAAATCAAGGGCTTTAAGCGGCGTACTCAAATCCATTGTTTGCTGAACAGCTTCCTCCACAAACATAGAAGATGCTTCCTGCACGTAGTACGCACCTGCATGAAAAGATGGATCCAGCGTGAAAACCGGACGCTCTGATAAGTAAACTCCGTTGTCGCACCATTTTACTCCGTCGTAATTTTCTTTCCAGTTTTTATTTTTTAAATTATTCCGGCGAATACTGGTTGGGGGAGGGGTTTCCAGCGCGGCCAGAAAAGCTTCAAACTCGGAGCCAAGCTGGGACTGCATTTGGTGGAGAAAAGCTTCGGGAAGCATAAAATTGTTCATTATCCGGATTAAATGTCTTGTCGAAAACAGTTTAAATTGAAATAATTTCTTTATATCGTTGCAAATAAATCACTTTTTGTCAAAATGGAAAATCTTTTGCAGGAAATCCACCAATGCACGGTTTGCAGCGCTCATCTTCCGCTGGGACCCAATCCGGTGCTGGCTGCTCATAAAAAAAGTAAAATGCTGATCATAGGACAAGCTCCTGGCAAAAAAGTACATAAAACCAGCGTTCCCTGGGATGATCCAAGCGGCGATAATTTGCGTAACTGGCTGAATGTGAGTAAAGAAACATTTTATGACCCGGAGAAAATTGCATTGATACCGATGGGTTTTTGTTATCCCGGCAAAGGTAAATCGGGCGACCTGCCGCCTCGCCCGGAGTGCGCCCCGCTCTGGCACGAGCAGTTATTACAACAAATGCATCATATTCAGCTGACTTTATTAATCGGGCAATACGCGCAAAGTTATTATTTACAAGACCAGGCAAAAAGGAATTTAACGGAAACGGTAAAAAATTATGATGAATATTTACCAAAATATTTACCATTACCACATCCTTCGCCGCGCAATCGCTTCTGGATGGCAAAAAATCCCTGGTTTTCGGAAGAATTATTACCTGTTTTGCAAAAAAAAGTGAATGATATTATAAAAAGGTAAATAAAAAAGGGAAAGCCGGATTCGACTTTCCCTGACATTTGCCTGAAACAATGTAATTACATGGTACTCAACTTCTTCCAGTTAGTATCTGCTTTTTTGACAAGCTCTTTTTCATTACCCGCCAACCAGAGTTGCTGCGCATCCACCTCTACGTCGTACAAGAACAGGAATAATTTACCGTTGCTTACTACAAATTTGTTTGGATCGGTTCGGAATTTAGCGCCTACCGATACACCAAAAGCGCAATAACCACCGTACTCTGGTAAATATTTCTGCGGATTTTTGTCAAACTTCGCTTTTTGCTCGGCGGAAGTGAAGTAGTAATTCAATCCGTCATGCGTGGACTTGTACGCTTTCAAACCGCGCTGCGCGATGCCCAGGTCAATATAGGAAACCGGGCTATAGCCTTGCAGCGCAATTTTACTGTCGTCGGCATTGTACTTCGCTTTAAAATCCTGCGCTTGCGTGGTAAATGCGATGGCAAGTACCAATAATACTGAAAAAATGAATTTAGTTTTCATAACTTGATATTTTTATTTAGTTTTTAAAATATTGTTCGTTTACAACTTTACCATCCTGCCATTCGCGGCGAATGATCTCGTGCCAGAGAATTTTGCTGCCGTCTTTCATATCAAAATCGAAGGTGAATTCCGACATAGAAACCCGGTCATTTACTACGGCGTGATGTAATGTGATACCGTTTACATTTTGAATGCCGCCCAGAAAAGCGTCCATTTTTTGGAGCATTTCGGTTTTGTTTTTAGTTTCGGTGCCGTCAAAGTCTTTGGTGACGGCGTTTGCAGCAAAAAACTGCTCAACCGCTTGCGGAATCTGCCCCTGCAGGATCATGCTGTCCATTTGTGATACAATATTTAATAGTTCCATGATGTGATAAAATTTTGTGATTAAAATTGATACCACAAAGTTATATCCGGAACGGTCCAAAACGGCTACAAATTATTCTACGATGGGTGCACTTTTTTGTAAAGACAGACGAAAATCGGTGGGAGTAATATTGGTATAATGTTTAAAATAAGCAGTGAAGTGATTGGCTTCTTCAAATCCTAAGTCGAAAGCAATGTCTTTTACCGGCACATCCTGACGGAGCTGGCGTTTGGCTTCGGCGAGGAGCTTTTCACGGATGAGTTCGCCCACGGTGGTGTTCAGTTTTTCTTTTGCTTTTTTTGCTAATGTTTTGATACTCATGAACATAGCGTCGGCATAAAAAGTAGTTGAATGCTGTTCTTTGTAATGTTCATCGATCAGAGCAAGTAATTCCAACACAAAAGAATCAGTTATTTCGTACCCGAAATGATCCCGGAATTCGCCGGGTGTCTGCTCGGTTTGGGCTTTAAAAAAGCGATTGAAATATTTTGGATCATTAAATCCCAGATCATAAGCGATTTCCTTGGTGGTTTTGTCGGTAAAAGCGACCTCCCGCCGGGCTTCGAGCGCCAGTTTGTTTTGAAGCAACTTGTTGATTGTCAAATTCAAACGATATTTTACCAAGGCATTCACCTGGGTCGGTGGGGCCGGAAGTGCCGATATGATCTGGGGCACCGACACCTGTTTGTGATATTTTGTGTCCACGATTTCTTTTAGCTTAAATATAATATCCAGCTCGGTTAAAGATATCTGAAAAGGATTTTGTGTAAGCCACTGTTGAATAGACTGTTGTAAGATTTTATGCATAAAATTATCCATATCATTTGTAGGGCAGAAACTAAATAAATTTTGATCGGTATCATGTAAATCGACATGCCCCAGCGATATGATATGTTTAAATAAGAACCGGGTATCATAAGTCTTGGAGATGACCCGGGAGAATAATTCGACTTTTTGAATATCTAACTTGCCTTGAAGTAGGCGGAAATATTGCCCTGGCGAGAGAAAAATGACTTTTGCATTGGTGAACTGATAATTGCGGAAATCGATTTGGAAAAGGCCTTGACCGCCTTTCAGCCACAGGATCGTGTAATGCTTAAAAGGGTAAATTTTATTTACTTCCGGATGAAAAGTATTTACCATGAAGGCTTGATTTGCAGAGAGAACGCTTCAGGAAAGGGTAGGGTTGAGTAATAGCCAAACTTGTTTGGCTTTAATTTTGTGACCAAAACTACATCTTTCGTCAAAACAAAGAACATCAGCGAATCAGATTTTCAATTGCAAATACCAAACAATTTTGCTTTTTACAAAAACGATTTGCACATGAAAGAGATCAAGACTTATTATTGGCGAAACCTGCCTCACATCCACCCCATTGGCGCTACGTTCTTTGTTACTTTCAGGTTGTACGGTTCTATACCGTTAATTAAGTTGATAGAATTACGAGAGGAATATGAATCGGAGGTATTAAACATCAAATTATCGAAAAATGGAAAGCAACAGGATCTGATCGAAGAAGCCCGAAAACGACATTTTGTTAAGTATTATGCCTTATTGGATGCGATGTTGGAAGGTCCTGATTATCTTAAAATGTCCGGTGTAGCGGATTTAATTAAAAGCGAATTACACCGTTATGATAATAAACATTATGATTTGCTCGCTTATTGCATTATGCCAAACCATGTACACTCATTGATTGACACAGGTTTGCAACTCTCGGAAGATCTTTCTTCTTTGGGGCTAGAGGAGATCAACTACGTGCCTTTGAGTCGAATTATGAAGAATATAAAGGGCGTTACGGCTGTTTATTGCAATCGATATTTGTCGAGAAGTGGAAAATTTTGGCAACGAGAAAGTTATGATCATTATGTCAGGAATGAGCAATCTTTGGAGCGAATTGTTGCATATATTCTTAATAATCCTGTAAAGGCAAGGCTTGTAAACCATTGGGAGGAGTGGCCATATAGCTATTTGAAATGGTAGGCGTCCAATTTATTTGGCTATTCGCGCTAACCAAACAAGTTTGGTTGTTACTGCGCCAAACAAGTTTGGCGGTTACCTCAAAAGTGCTGTATAAACCGTGCCCACGCGCTTGGCGACTTTTTTAAATACATCGATCAGCCAGTTTTCAATATAATAATTTTTGCGGATTAAACGAGGCGTGTAAATAATCAGATTCACCAGCATCATGCCAAAGGCTACTAGGCTGATTAACAATAGATTAAGGGGGTGTTTATTTACATTTTTTGAGTTCACATTGTCACGGCCCAGCGCAAAAGCCGACTTAAAAAACCAATCTACGGAAAGTTTATAAGGCGCCACTAAATGTTGAATAAATAACTCCGGATCATGTGCAATGGCAATACCCTCGGCGCGGAAGCGTTTTTGCAGTTCCACTTCTTCGTTGTAGGCAATTTTATCGCCGGTCATGCCCAGGCGCACGTCGAAGCCGCCGTATTTAGCTAAAGTCGGTTTGTAAATTACCATGATACAGCCAATCGCAAATTGGTTGCCGTGAATTTTGGAGACGGTTTTATAAGGTAACTCATTGGTTGCCACGTATTTATTTTTGTACCAATGCGGTTTTGGATACTTGTACCAGGGCAGTGCCACGCCGCCAAACATTTTATAATCATGATGTTCGATCGTCCACAAGGCGCGTTCGACCAAATTTTCTGAAGCCAGCGCATCATCATCGAGGTATAGCACCCATTCGGCTTGGGCTTCTTCGTAGGCGCGGTTACGCGCGTAGCTTAATCCCTGCTGCGGTTCAATCAAGACGCGGAGATTGGGCACTTTTCCGAGAAAACTTTCGGCGACCTGCTGCGTTTGATCCGGCGAATTATTATTGATTACCAGTACTTCAAAATCATTGGGCGAAGCTGTCTGCCGGGTCAATGAATCCAGGCATTCTGCTAGGATAGCGCATCGATTGTACGTGCAGATCAGAACAGAAAGTTTTGGTTTTATTTCAGCCATGGCAGCAGTTTTTCAAGTTCAAAGTTCGATAAATTCTATCTTTTGGCGAATATTTTCAGGCACAGCGTCCAGCGTTTTTTGAAAAGAAGGATGATATTCGACCGCCCGATGCGCAAAAGAAAACACCCGGCAACCACAAGCGATAGCATAAATAGCGGCGCTGCTGGTAATCAGGTAAAAATCCGCCTGAGAGCTGTACGCAATGTCTTCCAGCGATACCGATTGCGGAATTTCATGTAATGTAATCCGATCTTGATAATAATGTAATGTTTTTCTTAATTCCGCCATCAAATCAGAGTAAAGATATTGCGAGGGATGAAATTTGATATGAATTTCATTTACGCCTTTTTTAATCAAATATTCAAGGAACTCCCGGGAGAGTCGCAGGCGCACTTCCTGAGGCATTTCGCCAAACTCCACATAAGGTCCAAAGACCCAAACCTGCCGGATTTGCTTGAGTTCGGTGCGTTTGGTAAAGGGTAGAGGCAATATATTTTTATTGGGAAAACCCGGAAAAGCCAGTTCGCTCAAGCCAAAAGCACCGGCATATTTCGGATGTTCAATACTAAAACTATTGGGAAACGGCGGCACCCGATCCTGAAGGTAAAATTTGTAAAAAACGTTCAAAATCAAGCGTTTAATAAATGGTCGAGGCTTGTCAAAACTATTTCCGGCGTAGCTCAGGTTTCCTTCTTCGATGTAATAAAAACGCTTGCACTTCGCATGGCTTTGAAAAGCACAATATTTAAATCGCTTATTATGAGGTAGATATAATTCGTAAAATTCTTTGCCAGGGCATACCGTTGCCACGGCTGCATCAATTTGTTGTAATGTTTCCCGGTTTTCATTATAATGCTTTACAACCTGCGCAGCTTCCCGAAGTTTAAAATCATGTAAAGACAAGTCAGAAATATCGATCTTACAGATCTGCCCTGAATCAATTTGCAAGCGGCGATCAATTAATAAAATGCACTCAGAATCAGGGAATTGCTTCTGTTTGATTAATTGTTGTGTAATAAGCCATGTAATATTGCTATGGACAATAAAGAAGTGTTTCATAGACCCTTCATAAATCGCTCGTAAAACTCACGGATAGCGCCTTCTCCGCCGCTTTTTTCCAGGTGAATAATATTCAGTACGGCTTTAATATCCGGGAGCGCATTCGCCGGACAAGCCGCAAAACCTACGTTTTCCAAAGCTTCCCGGCAGTTAATGTCATCGCCGATGTAAGCGACTTCGCTCAGCTGGATATTTTCCTTTTTACACATCTCCAGGATGGCGTCCAGTTTGCCGCCGTGCTGCAAACCTTGAAAAACGTAATCTACTTTAAGCTTCGCGCCGCGCCGCGCCACCATTTCGGTCTGCTCGGAAGTAATAATCGCCGTCTTGATGCCTTTTTTGCGCATCAGTTCCAGCGCTTTACCATCATGCGTGTTGAATTTTTTTAATTCATCGCCTTTTTCAGAATAATACATGCCGGCATCGGTTAGCACGCCGTCCACGTCGGTGGCAAAAAGCTTGATTGTACTGAAATCCCGCACCTCTTCCCGGATTCGATACTTACGCATGAGCTGTTCCATGATATGCCAATCGTGTGGCTCATCGAGTTCCAGCCCAGTATATTCGGGCATTTCGTAAATGACAATCCTGCCATTTAGTCGATTTTTATATTTTATTATATCCTTGACGCGGCTGATGTAAAAAGCGCCGTTTTCCATTAACATCCCTTGAAAATCCTGGCGCCTGGGGCGTTGGCGATAATCATAATTCAGGCTTTGACCATCGGGCGACCAGAAAAAACGCTTCCAGCGCACGCAGGTAAGCAGAGAATCGGCGTCGCTCTTGCGAAACTTGTCCAAACCGCCCTGAAAATCTTCTGTAGTCGTGAGCGGAGAAGTTGCCTGTACCAGCATAAACAGATCGTTGCCATCAGGATGGATTTGCTCAATAAATTCCAGCATCACCGACTCGGTGGAGGAGGTATCCTGCGCATTGGCGTCGCTGCGGCGAAAAACGCTCACTTTTTGGAAGTCAAAACGCTGGACGATGGTTTCAATTTCCGAGCAATCAGTCGCGACAACGATTTCGTCAATCTGGGCGCAATGCTCCAGTGCTGCCAAATTCCAGTAAATCAATGGTTTCCCGCACAGTTGCTCGATGTTTTTCATCGGGATGGACTTGCTCCCGCAGCGCGCCGGGATAAAAGCGATTACTTTGCTCATTGGGCTCGGTACTTCAGTTTTTGGCGTTGAACGTCTTCAATTTCCAGGATTTCGGTTGATTTATAACGCAATGCTTTGTGTGTGGCATTCAAATCCCGCACGAGTTTTGACAAGCCGCCGGGTTCGAGCGAAGCCGCGTGGTCTGTGCCTTTCCAGGTGCGATCCTTGGTGAAATGGCGTTCGATCCAATGCGCGCCCAGCGTGAAAGCTGCTACGTCAATCGCGATGCCCAGATGGTGTCCGGAAAAACCGATGGTTTGAACCCGATCGCCGAACATATCCTGTAAACGATTGATTTCCAGCAGACAAATGTCTTCAAACGGCACCGGATAGCCCGAAGTGCAGCTGTAGAGCACGACTCTGTCTTTGGCCTGACCGGTTTCCTCGAAAAATTTCACCACCTGCTCGGCTTCGTCCAGCGTGGTCATGCCGGTGGAAATATGCACATCTCCCTGATAATCATCGCGTAATTGCTTGAGCATGGAAAAATGATTATTACAAGCCGAAGGCACTTTGATGTAATCCGGTTGTAATTCGATGATTTCCTTGGCAGAGGTATTGTCCCACACGGAAGTGGCGTAACCGACGCCAATTTCTTCGCAATATTTCTTCAGATCGGCGTGCTGTTCCTGGTCGAATTCCAGAAATTCCCGGTGAGCGCCGTAGGTATTGCCGTAGGAATTGTAAGGAACCGGGTGCGGAGCGTTGTATTGCTCGGGCGTAAGCAACTCCTTGGGGGTACGTTTTTGAAATTTAGCGTATTGCGCGTCGCAGTTTTTTGCCAGTTTGATCAGTTCCTTGGCAATATCAAATTTGCCCATGTGATTGCAGCCGATTTCTGCAACCATGATTGGGGCGTGATATGGAGCTTTTTGCATTGTATATTAAGTATTTTTTTTAGCGTGCAAATTTAGTGAATTAGGCTGATTACACCAGATAACAAATCAGCCTTGAATTTTGATCGAACATTAAGAAAATCCAAATAGCGGATGTAATATTTTAACCAACGCTGGTTTTAACAAACGCCCGCAGCCAGATGCCTTCCGGGTTTTGATTGCTGTAATAACCCCAAAAATAATCCATCCGGTTAAAAAAGGGCAGCATTCTGATCTTGTTTTGAACGTATTCCGCGGGGCGGTACCATTGCATCCACATGGAAGGCCCACAGCGGTGAAGGTCGAGGATTTCGCAATTGTGTTTATCCAGCAAGAGCCTCAGACTTTTTTCATTAAAAAAATGAATATGTCCCATCTGATCCACCCATTGCCGGTCGTGCACGAGATCATAACAAGGCACTTCGATAAAAGCGTGATCAGATTTTTGTTTTATTAAATTTATAAATCCTTCAAGATCAGTCAGATGTTCGACTACGTGGCTGGCGGTGAGCAAATCTACTTTGGGTAAATCTGCCAGTTCTTGTTCCGACCGAATCTTGGAAACTGTTAAGCCTTTCTCCTGGCAACTCTCGATGCAGCGATCATCATAATCCACACCGGCAGCGTGAGGGGTGTGCTGCTTCAAAGCCTGCAACAAATAGCCGTAGCCACAGCCATAATCCAGGACGGTACTTTGGGTATTAATATTAAAAAAAAGATTTATATAATTCATTTGCGCCGCGGCTCTTTTTTGCATGGTTTTGTGGTACACAATCCAATTCTTTTTCGAGCGTTGAGTGCTGTAGGTTGTTTCGTAATAACGCAAAAGAGCGGCTTCGTCCGGAATTTGTGCCAATTGGATATGACCACAAAAGGTGCATTGTTGTAAAGGATTATTCAAAAAATTATCCCGGATATCCAGGGGGCGAAGTTCAGAACCGCAACAGGCGCAATATTTCATTGGGTCATACTTTAGAAAAATAGAAGAACGAAAATAAATTTCGCAACGTGCCCCAAAAGTAAGAAAGTTTGGAACAACTCAAACTTATCCACTAATTTCGCAGCGCAAAATTGATTATGGGCGTTATTCAACGACAAGGCATTAAGGATAGTATCGTTACATACTTCGGCGTGGCGTTGGGCGCGGTGAATACTTTGTTTATTTATCCGGCTTGCTTGCGCGACGAGGAACTCGGCTTGTTTCAGTTTCTGGTGAGCTGGGCGATGATTATTTCGCCATTTGTGTTACTGGGCGCTACGAATCTGGTGGTGCGGTATTTCCCGGTTTTTCGGGATGATGCGAAAAAACATAATGGTTTTCTGTTTTTAATGTTAGCGCTAACGCTGTCCGGTTTTGCGGTGTTTGCACTAGTTGCCTGGCTTGGCGGTGAAAATTTGATCAACTATTTTAATAAAAATAATCAACAACCTTACATCCGTCAGTTTTTTTATTACATCGTACCGCTGACGCTTTTTGTGGCGCTTAATGTGTTGTTTATCAATTATATAAAGAACTTTTTGCGCATTGTAATTCCCACCTTTTTTGAAAATGTATTTGTAAAAGTCGGCACCGCGATATTATCCATATTACTTTTTCTGGAAATTATTAATCTGGTTGGTTTTATCAACGGCATCGTGCTGGTGTATGCGCTGGTCACGCTGGCGTTGATTGGCTACACCTATTGGCTGGGGCAATTGCATCTGAAACCGGATTTTTCTTTTCTGAAGAAACCTTTGCGGCGGGAAATGTCGGTGTTTGCTTTTTATGGGGTGTTGGGCAGCGTGAGCGGCGGGCTGATGTTCTATATTGACAAAGCGATGATTCCGCTGCTGATAGAAGGCGGCTGGGCAGCAAATGGTATTTTTGCAATTGTAGGATACATGGGCACGGCGATTGACATCCCGCGCAAATCGCTGGAAAAAATCACCGCACCGGTGGTCGCGCATTCCATTCAAACCAATGACTGGGATAATATTCGAAAATTATATCATAAAAGTTCGATCAATCAATTGATTGCGGGATGCCTGCTTTTCCTGGGTATCTGGCTGAATCTGGAAAGTTTTTTCGATATCATGCCCGAAGGGGATACCTACCGCCCCTGGAAAATGATCGTGTTGACCCTTGGACTCAGCGGTATTGTGGATATGGCTACGGGGATCAATTCACAGATCATTGCCTATTCCAAATATTTCCGGTTCAATTTTTATCTGGTGCTGGTGCTGGCGGTGCTGAATGTAGCTTTTAACTTCCTCTTTATCAGGACTTTTGGGCTGAATATTTACGGTGCTGCCCTGGCTACACTCACTTCTACTACGATTTATAACATCATTAAATATTG
Source organism: uncultured Saprospiraceae bacterium (assembly GCA_964523725.1). Lineage (GTDB taxonomy): Bacteria > Bacteroidota > Bacteroidia > Chitinophagales > Saprospiraceae > JADJNW01. The sequence goes on along the minus strand of CAZGAU010000058.1, from coordinate 2,977 downwards.
GTTCATATTTGCAAAACTAAAAATGCAGCCTTTCACCTGGCGGACGCTATGGATTGTATTATTGTCGCTGGCTATCTATTTCCTGGTGTCTTTTTTTCCAAAACTGACAAATCCGTTTCTGGATATTGTAATTCGGTCGGTTTTGATCGTTCTGCTCTACGTTCCAGTAATTCTTTACTTCCGCTTTTCACCCGACTTAAACAACCTTTGGACAGCCACTTTAGACCGCGCCAAAAAATGGTTGAAAATTTAACGGCAATATATTTTTATTTTTTTCATCCTTTAATACATTTGCCGTGGTTTTGTACCAACTCAGACACTCTTGCTTTGACAAATTATAATCTCATGAACATGAAAAGCAACATCTACCTCCTGCTGCTCTGCATTTTCGCAGTTTTTACTTCTTTTACAAGCAAGCCGACGGAAGAAGATTGTGCTTGCAAGATTTACGTTCCCAATGCTTTCTCGCCCAATGAAGATGGTGTTAATGACATTTTTCAGCCTTATATCGGCTGCCCGGTAAGCGAATATGATTTCCGGGTTTTCAATCGCTGGGGGCATCTGGTGTACGAAAGCCAGAATCAGGAAGACGGCTGGAACGGTGAATTCAAAGGACAACCGGCGGAAGCCAGCGTGTACGTGTACATCGTGAAGGTGACGTATGATAACGAAGGTGAGCTGAAAGACGAAATCAAAACAGGAGATGTGGCACTGGTAAGGTAATGATAGGTTGACTGGTTTTTTATGTCATTAAACCAATCACCCTATCACCTCATCTCCTATTCTTCGTTGAATTTCGTCAGCACCATATAGCTTTCGAGGCGGCCTTTTTTATCATAATTTTCGGTTCTGACCAGCCCGACGTTTTCTGCGTACCAATTGACCGTTTTGAAAGACTTTCCAACCAGCATTTTGGTATTGGTATGTTGGCTGATTTTATAGCATTCGTAGGTGCCCGCAGGAGTAGTCACGGTTTCTTTAGCCTCCACTTTGCGATCAACAACTTCGATATTCATTTTCATAATGTTTAAGCCGCCGCTGGCCGCCTGAATTTCCATGCTGGCATCGGGCAAGGTTTGCCCTACGGAGAGCTTGGAAGGAATTTGCAGCTCATTGCCGGTCATCGTTACCTCCATGGAAGAAAAAGCTTCGGTGAGTTGGGGCATGGTGGCTGTCACGTCCATGAACAGCGTGTTGTCTTTGCAGGTGATCTTGTAATCGCCATCCATTGATTGTTCGCCTTTCTTGTCGTAAAGCACCATATTGATTTGCGCAACCAGTCCATCCGCGCCTTTATCTTCAATGATGGTCACCTTTTGGGTTTGGGAAGCAAGCACTTTGTCTTTGTCATCATAAGTGGTGTAAGCCATCGTGGCGCCTTTCTTGAAAGGAAAATATGCCGAACAGTCTTGTGCCTGCGTCATGGGTAAAGCCAGGAAACAAAGCATGGTGATTGGGAAAATAGCTTTGGAGGTTTTCATCAGAGTTGTGTATTTGGTTAAAAATTCCGAATTAATAAACAGAAAAATTCGCAAAAAAATTATAAATACCCTGTAAATATTGGTACATATTTTTTCAGGCGCAATCTAATAGAAGATAATCTCAAATTCACAATATCTAAATTTCTTAATTGCTTTTAAATTGGCATATTTGTAGATGAATAGCTTAATATTCGCCAATTGTTGAAAGGTGATAAAAAACAATCTATGAAAAAATTACTTGTTAGCCTCGCACTCTTTTTCTGCACATTTTCTGCAAGCTTTTCACAGAACGCATATTACGATGCCAAGATGTTTTATGCGTTGGATATCAATGAGTTGGATACACTTGATTTATACAAGGATTTGCTTACACTTCAAGCCGACCGCGACGACTGGCGCAATGTGCGGGATTTTGTCCTTGATCCGCTACGATACATCGCGGAAGAGAAGCCAAGGTTTAATGCACAGGTTGTCAGTAAATTACACTCCTTAAAGCTACAATACCGTGTAATACTTGACCGTGGCAGGATTCGTTACGAACGGAAGTATTCGACCACTTTTGATCTGGTGACCTCTCCGCAAGGCCCACTCCAGGATGTAGCTACAAGCCTCGTGGATATTGTGTTTGGCAGTGGACTGGGCGCCAATTTGAACACTCGCCTGATTGATGCCACTTCCTCCCTGCTGCTGAATCGTGCACAGTCAGAGTTGACGTTGAGCTTTTTGTCACGCCTGAAGGAAGAATTTGAAAACCGCCCGTTTTTTATCTATTCAGATGATCCTGCTCGTGCTCAAATCAAGATGGACACTTTTTACTTGCGAAACATTTTCCCCAGCACTTATGCGCTTTTATCCGATTATGATCAGATTATTTCTATCAACATCGGGAAGTCATTACAAAATGCATTTGAAGAAGACCTGAAGGCTTTTTATGGCAATGCTGCTAAATATTTATTGCCTAAACACATGAAAGACAATATTGTATATTACGCTTATAATTTGATACATACTTCATTTTCCGATCTGAGCAAGGGTATGCATCCTTCGGTGATCCTGACTTCGCTAGCAGAGCAATACCGTTTTGCGGATAACCTTAATCCAAGGAACGCGATTGATACGTTCAAATGCGCGGTTCAGCTGCTGGAAGGCGCTTCGCAGAGCTTGCGGGATGTGACGCCTAATCGCGTGTGGATCAAAGCGGATGATTTCAGAAAACTCAACGTGCGCGAACGTGAATATTTCATCGGCTTGTTTTATCTGGAAAATAGCCTGATTCTCAGGAAATTGGGCATGACCGGCTCGCGTTTTCAGCTCGGAGAGCGCTCAACGGATTTTATCAAATTGCAACAACTGATTTTTCAAAATTTGGCATTTTTAGAACAAGTGGAGAATAAAATTGCTGATCTGCGCCTGATCAATGCCAGCCGAACAGATAAGATTCCCGGGCTGACCGAAACACAAACTTCTGCAGTGATTAATAACGGTGCTCAGGATCG
>CAZGAU010000057.1:16937-28866 GCA_964523725.1 uncultured Saprospiraceae bacterium | reverse complement strand
TGCAGCCCAGATCGATCGATGCCATCGGGCAACTGAACGTCGGCGCTGCATTGTCGATTAAGGTCTGATACTCAACAAAATCACTTTTTCCGCATTGGTCAGTAACTGTCACTTTGATTGTTACATTACAGGTACCAGTCGTATTTGCACCAAACTGAAGATTTGCAATTGCTGTACAATTATCTGTCGCTGATGTAGCAGCCAAAGCAGCAGTCTCTGCCTCACCAACAGTTGAATAACAATCATTGATAGTTCCTTTAGTGATAACCGGTGGTGTTTGGTCAGGCGTATAATTGTACGTAACGGAACAAATTTCAAAAGTTTCACCGTTATCTAGTTGTTTATTTCCATTTAAATCATCAAAAATAGTGTAGGTTCGAACGACCTGAGTTGTGGCACAATTATCCACTGTGCTCGGCGAATCAGACGATTTAATCACAATGTCTCCACAGGGATTATCTCCAATGCTGACACCAAAAGCAGCTTCAAAAGCAGCTTCCGTTAAGGACGGCGCCGGAATGGGATTTTTACAATCATAGGTTCCGGGATCAACTGCATCCGGGCATTCCACTTCCAGGTTACAACATTGTTTCATATCTACCTGATAAGATTGGACATCCATCTTACCCTGACCATCTATCACTTTTAATGTCACGGTATATACGCCAGTACTGGTAGGAAATTCATGGAGCGGATTTACAGCCGAAGAAGTCGGACTGCCGTCTCCAAAGTTCCATTCATAGGACGCATAAGGCTTAAGACCGCCTGTTGTCTTATTGGTAAACTGGATTGTCTTAGGAGCACTTGTACACTCGAAAGAAAAGTCGGCAATTAAAGGCGTACTCACCACGATCGAAAGGCCCTTGATACACTTTGCAGGTTGATTGTAATTTGCACAACCATTGGGATTTGGTGGACAGGTATCCGAACCACCAGCAGAATAGAACCCAACGTACACATTCTTTAATTCTACCGATTTCCCACATTTCCAGGTTATAGATGCTGGAAAGCAAAACTCTTTCAGAACGTTATTCGGCAAATTTACATCAATACATTGCTTCACCGTTTTATCAAATATCCCGTCAATATAGATGTCGGCGGCTACAATAAGCTTAGTTCTTGTACTACCTGTTTTATTGGTTGCTTGCACACATATGTACGCTGTAACATCCTGACCAGGGGTACAGGTATTGGGAAGTTCCGTCCCGCTGAGGTCTTTACGCAAGAAAGCATTTCCGATAATAATATCATTGGAAGTACAAGGGAAACCGCACGTTCTGGGATCTACATCCAAGGTAACCTGTGCGTCCGCTGAAAACCAGGTAAGACTAAGTAACAAGGCATAGAAAGCTGCCTTTCCAAGCGAAAGTATTCGTTTTCTCATGTATAGTATGTTTGGGTTATAAAATACCTTAAATCGTATAATTATTTATTATAAAGTTCTCTCAAAATCAGGCTTTAAAATGTAATAGTTGCTAATTATACTTTTACGAAACAGAGAGATATTTTTAATGTGACAGCGTTCTTTTACGGTATTTTTAGGAATGACTATGCAAAAGGGAAGTTGATTGAATTTTCAATACATCTGATTACCAATTACTTGACAAGATACGATAAAAAATTAAAATCATAAATTTTTTATTTTCGATTAAAGGCTAGTCCAACAATAATTCCGCGGCATCTTCTCCCACCAGGCTACCGATTGCCACGCCCATGCCCCCCAATCGTACTGCTGTAAAGATATTCGATTGTACCTCTTTAATGATGGGGGTTTTCTGATCTCCAATGCCGAGGACGCCGCTCCACCATGTATCAATTTTGAAGGACTGCTCAGGTAAGATAACGTTTTTCAGAAGCGAGATTAAAGCACTACGAATCAGTTCGGTAGTGCCAAATTCATCAGTCATTTCAGCATCCGTAGCCAAATTACGCCCTCCCCCCAACAGGATTCTTCCATCCACATCCCGGAAATAATAATATCCTCGATCATAATGAAAAGTACCTTTAATACGCAGATTAGCAATGGGTTGCGTAATAAGCACCTGATTCCGTGCGGGTTGTACCATAAGATCCGGGAAAAGCCGTCGTGCGAAGCCGTTGGTCGCTACCAATACTTTATTAGCCTGGATTTGCCAACCTTCTGCTGTTTGTATAAATACCTGATTCGAATTACTTTCAAAGTGCCTGATTTCCAGTCCGTTCAACAATATTATACCTTTGGCAGCCGCCATTTGCAATAACGTTTTTATCATTTTACCTGTGTGCAACTGCCCTTCCAAACGATTAATAATCAGGTGAGTTGTATTGTTAAAGCCAAAATTTATTATACGTTGATCCTGAATTTTATAAACATTATCATATCCTGTTATTTTCTTGATATATTCATTAAAATAATCCTGATGGGCTACACATTCCTGGAAAATCATGGCATCTTCCGGACGGAATAATTCGTAGCCGCCCAACTCCTCGTATTGCAGATGCTCCTCTCCTACCCGCTCGCGCAGCCTTTGGAGTCCGCGCCAGCGCCGCTCCACCAGCGCCCAGACCTCATCTCCAGAATACTTTTGCAAATCATCCAGCAGTTCGGTCATACTTCCAAAGCAAGCAAAACCGGCATTTCTCGTGCTGGCGCCAAAGGGTAGAGTCCCCCTTTCGAGTACAGCTACACGGAGTCTTGGTTGCAATTCCTTAAGCCGAATGGCTGCAGTCAATCCAACAATACCACTGCCGATAATGGCTACATCCAGTTGGCGGAAAAAAGTTTCTCGCTCCCAGTAACTCAGGGAATCCGGTGGTTGAAAGTTTTTCAATTAGTTGATATTTGCAGAAAACAAATTTAATGATTTTCCTTTAACTAGAAAGAGGGTTATGTAAAGGCATACTTATCTTTGCCGTGAAAAGATTTAAACTAACCAAAATACTAAAGAATATGATTCAAAGAATTCAGACGATTTTCCTTCTTCTGGCTTCAGCTGCGGCTTTCGGGGCGTTGGCTTTTCCATTTGCCAGTCATCCGGAACAAATAGCAGGTACCGTTTTTGCTGATTCTGTGTATAATGCGACTGACCGGATCAGCTTGCTCATTCTATTAGCATTGACGGGAATTTTAGCTTTTGCCAGCATATTATTATTTAAAAACCGTCGTTTGCAAATGCGCATGACCATTATTGCCTTTTTTGTAAATTTACTGGCAATTATAATTGGCGTAGTTGTATTTATACAGGACAGCCCAAAGGTGGATAATGATGTGCTAAGTGTAGGTCTGGGTTTATTTTTGCCGGTGATTACATTTTTCTTTACACTACTGGCTTATCGTTTTATTCATTTGGATGAGAAAAAAGTGAGATCCATGGATCGGCTGAGATGACCAGGAAACGACGTAATCAGGAGATGAGGTGAATGAGGATAGTATCAAACAAAATAGAAGAGGTCTTCCGCTATTCAAACAGAAGACCTCTTGTTTTTTCCTGAAGAGGATATTTTATCTATCTGCGTCAGGTCTTTTCTTTGCAGAATAGTTGATTTTCAGCTGTCCCGATTTTCTCAACTGCGTCTTTACATCTTGTACAATACCCATGGTTACAGTACCATCTACACGAAGAGAAGAAGTGATCGAACCACGTCTGTTTTCCGGTACCTTTATCTTGTGCTGTTCGAGGAACAGCGGGACATCGGCAATAGTAGCAAACTTGTCGCCAAGCTGTAAACGAGGCTTGGTTCCGTAAACTGACTGAAATTTTTGGGTCGGACGACCGATGTACAGATAGTTTACGAGTGATTTTTCCTCCAGCTTCGTCAATTCAGTAGCGAAAGGAGTATTAACTTGTACTTTAAGTTCTGCGTCCCGCATAGTTGTTACCACCATGAAGAAAAACAGAAGCATAAAGATAATATCGGGCAGCGACGCAGTCGAAATGTGAGGCGTAGCCTTTCCTCTTTTTTTAGAAAACTTAGACATAGAGCTTCAGTTTTGAGCTACCACGAGGGTAGTTGATCAAACGAATAAGAATTATTAGGTAGTTTTCGACAACGTCCTTACTTGCCGTATAATTACTTCTCTTCACCGAATGCAGTAGGCTCAGCCTCTGACAGTACCATTGGAATTTCTTCCTTAATTGCTTTCTGATAGGCAATTGGCATATCATCGCTATAAGGAATTCCATATTTTTGCCTGCTGAGGTCATCCCACAATTCGTTGTAAGCTCCTTTTAACTCGTTGTACACTTCAAGATATGTCCTGTAATTGGTACCACGGTCATTACGCAGAGAGATAATAGCGCTGGTAGGTCTTTCAGCCAAATCCTCGCGATTATATGGGTTAGAAATAAATTCTTTTGCCCGCTCTCTCAGGTCCCGGATATCGGTAGGTTCTCCTCTCACCAATAGCTGATTCTGTGCATTTACCAAAACAGCAAACACGTTACGGGATTTCAGCTTCAGCGATTCAGGATCATCCTCCGACCAGGGTGGAAGCTTCACGGTGATTCCCTTATCTTCTACAATAGTAGTAGTAACAAGGAAGAAAATTAATAACAAGAAGGCAATGTCAGCCATCGAGCTGGCATTGATCTCATTGACCATTCTGCTCTTAGACTTTGCCATAAGCTAGAATTATTTAAAAAAGTTACGAATTTCTGATCCTACAAATGCTAATGTAGCCAAGCCCAGCATAACCAAGGCTGTAGTAATACCTCCACCGATGATTTTCAGGTTATTGGATGAGACACCGCCGGCATTTTCCACTGCTCGGGCAATATCCGATGTTACTTCACCACTTGCAGTACTATATCCTACGATGAAGATAACAACGATTAACAAGACACCAAGGATACCTGCAAGCGACGACCGGAAGCTACCAGCTATCTGCATAATAGCAAAAGCCAATGTAGCGAGTGCCGCCAATACAGTCAACACAATAGCGCCCATCAAACCAAAGTCGAAAATAGAGGTAGTAAACTGTTGTTCTTTATCCAGGGCATTAAAGCTGCTCATTCCGCTAATGGCGATCATCAGGAATAAAACCGTGATGACCAAACCAGCAACGAAAGCAATAGCTTGCCCGTTTTTAGTGAGAAATTTATACATAGCGTAATGGATTCTTGATTATTTCTTGAAAATACCGTTTGCAGCCAAAATATCAACCAGGGCGATAGACGCATCTTCCATCTTATTCACGATGCTATCAATCTTACTGATGATGTAGTTGTAAAACACCTGCAAGATAATAGCCACGATAAGACCGAATACCGTCGTCAAAAGTGCCACTTTGATACCACCGGCTACAACCGTCGGAGAAATATCACCCACCTGCTCGATGCGGTCGAAGGCACTAATCATACCGATTACCGTACCCATAAACCCAAGCATCGGCGCCAGTGCGATAAACAGCGACAGCCAAACCAAACCTTTTTCCAAAAGACCCATTTGTACGCTACCGTAAGAAACGATCGCTTTTTCAACTGCTTCAGGACCATCCTTAGCCTGCTTCAAGCCTTCATACAAAATGCTCGCAGTAGGACCCTGAGTAGATTTGCAAACCTCCATGGCGCCTTCCAGATCACCTGATTTCAGGTTCTCATCGATGCGTGCCAGAAGTTTGTCCGTGTTAACGGTTGCAATGTTCAATGTAATGATGCGTTCGATCGCAAAAGCCAAACCAAAAATCAAACATACCAGTACGAAGCTCATAAACTGCCAGCTACCGTCAATGAAGTACTTCTTCAACAATTGGTAGCCACCAATTTCCTGAGCGGTATCATCAGCTGCAATGGTAGTAGTAGGTGCAGCTTCCTCCTGTGCCGGAGCTTGTTCTTCGGTAGTAGCTTCTGTGCTCTGATCTTCACCTTGAGCATATACGGCAACATTGCTTGAAAATACAGTCAACACCAATACAAGCAATAGAGTCAATAATTTTCGCATAGTCAATAAGGTTTTACGATTTTTTTTTGTGATAAAAATAATTGATTTTCCGTCCTTCCAAATTAATGGCGGAGAGAGCGGGATTCGAACCCGCGATACCCTTTTGGAGTATACACACTTTCCAGGCGTGCGCCTTAAACCACTCGGCCATCTCTCCCTGTTTTGATCTACCAGTCAACCCCTTTAATTTAAAGGGTCAAAAAGTATTTTCACTAAATCGCAGTGACCATAATATTCGTCTCCAAGAGTATCCATCCGGTTATTTCCGGATTGCTTCCGACCTCTCATTGTCACTTTCCAAACTGAACTTTTTCAGTTTAATTCAATCGCTCATTTAATTATTGGGCGCAACAAAAATAAACATTCGGCGCTTTTCCACAATAGTGACGTCACAAAAATTGTAAAAAGATGTAACAATTCAAAATTTTTTAAGATTACACAGCACTTTAGACAGTGGAAAAATTGCATAATGCTTCAATCCCCTTGCAAAATCTGCTTTGGTAAAGGTATTGTTTTTTTTGCAAAAATTTTTTCTGCGTTATCACTCGTCACCCTGGCTACTTCCTCCAGAGATTTGTTTTTTACTTCGGCCAGCTTTTCGGCTACGATATGCACATAAGCACTTTCATTACGTTTGCCGCGATGGGGCTTCGGCGCAAGATACGGCGAATCTGTTTCCAAAACAATATGCTGCAAATCTACATTTTCTAAAACATTATCCAAACCGGATTTTGGAAATGTCAGTACTCCGCCGATTCCAAGATAAAAACCCAGATCAATAATGGCTTCCGCTTCTTCCAGCGTGCCTCCGAAACAATGAAAGATACCCCTCAGCCGCTCGTCTTTTACTTCGCGTACCAGATCAATGGCAAGTGGTGTCGCTTCACGTGTATGTATGACAATCGGAACACCTAATTTTTTCGCCCATTCGCATTGAATTAAAAAAGCTTCTTTTTGCTCATTGATAAAAGATTTATCCCAATACAAATCTATGCCGATTTCACCAACTGCCGCAAATGCTCTTTTTTCAAGCCATTCCTCTACAATTGCCAATTCCTCTTTATAATTTTCCTTCACTGAACATGGATGCAGCCCCATCATGGCGATACAATGTTCCGGATAAGCGCTTTCCAGTTGCAACATCGCATCAATGGAACTACTATCAATATTTGGCAAATACATCTGCTTCACCCCCACCTCCAGCGCCCGCCGGATCATTTCATCCCGATCTTCTTCAAATTGGTCCAGATACAAGTGGGTATGTGTATCAATCAACTCCATCTTTCAAACTTTTCCCTGATATGTATTTAGATTAACCTCGCGGCTATTTTGGTGGGTAATAATAGCAATTTTTATTTAAAGTGAAATTCTTAGGATCATTTTTTATGCGAGAACGTTTTTTGAAAAAGCACTATCTTTTCAGGATTTTCGTTTTATTGATTGAATAACAGGATTTTATAACCCAAAAAGCCAATATTATGAAACCCCGAATTTTTGCGCTATTACTATTAATAGCTTCTCCCATTTTTTTTAGTTCCTCAAGTTGTAAGAAGTTAGCTCCTATTTTTGGAGCTATTTGCAAGGATGGTGAATGTATTGATTACGACCTCTTTACGAAAAATATTGAAGATGACTTGGACGGCAAAGTCGTCAAGTACGCTTACTTTATTCGTGGCGGTCTGGCTTCGTTCAAAGGCGCCAGCGGCCCCAAAAGAACCCAGAGCGACCCACCGGCAGAGGTATTCAAGACAACCGACAAGTTCAATCCCGCCAGCGTCACCAAGACTATTACGGCTACTGCGCTGCTGCGGGCAATGGAACAAAATAAAGTAGCTATTTCAGACAAGATTGGCAATTATTTGCCTTCAAGTTGGAATGTCCCGCAAAATGTTCAGAATATTACATTCGAAGATGTACTCGCACATAAAAGTGGCTTGCGAGATGGTAATGGATACAACTATCAAGGCGTGCAAGGTGTCATGGAAACGGATATTAAACTTTCTGATAAAGTATATGAGTACGAAAATGTAAACTACGCGCTCGCCAGGATTTTGTTGGCATACGTGGACGGTTATAAGGAAACTGGCTCAAATGAGGAACAAGCTACCGCCGATTATTTTATCAAATATGTGCAAGAAGAGATTTTCAAGCCCCAGAGAATCTCAACCAATTTTACCCCAGAAACAAACGGAACACTTTTTTATCCGAATCCACCTAATAATGCGAACGGAACGAACTACGGTGATTGGGCGCTGCGACCCGGCCCCGCTGGCATTCAGTTGTCTGTAGAAGAACTTGCCGAATTTTTATTTTTCCTTTACAACGGCGATTATGTTTCTAAAGAAATGCTGGTAAATATGGAAAACCTGGGCTTAGGATTGAGAAGATACAACCAGCCGAAGGACGGCCCAGCCTATGGTCACGGCGGATTCTTCCCCGCCAGTCGGAATGGCGGCGCAGAACTTAGCAGTGGCATTGTTACCTTTGACAGTGGCGTCCAGGCTGTTTTAGTCTATAATGGCAAGGAGGATGAAGTTGGCAATCCAGCTCCCCGTTTTTTGATCAATGCCTATAACTTTTCCTGGGTGCCCCAGCAATAAGAAGTTCCTATAAATTAAAAAATTACAAGTGGTGCATTCTCAAGGAAGCATCACTTGCGCTTCAACAAATCCACCCAAAGGGCAGCAGCTAACGGACTTTGCGATCTTTTCTCATCCAAAACCGGTTCGCCCGTCTCCGTATTAAAGCATTCGAAACAGCCAAAAACAGAAATTGACTCCGATAAAAATCTTCGCAATTTTGCAGCCAGATCATCAAAATCGTATCGGCGCAAGCCGTAGTATAACAGCCATCCTTCCCATACGCTAAGTTCACCCCTAAAAAGTTCGCGTTCTATTTTTGGCAACATACATTCTGCTTGATCCTGAGTTGGAATTTCACCAGCCAACGCAGCAAAGCGCGTCAGCCGGTTGCCCTGAATAAACTGTTCTTCTGCGAGATCATAACTCAAAAAATATCCACAATCTTCATCCCAGAGCTTTTCATTCATGCTATAAATCGTGAGTTCGTGCCATTGAATAACTTCAAGTACGTCTTCGCCGAGCATATGTCCCAGATGAATCAAGCTTTCATTTGACCAGGTAAGCGCCATTAAAAACAAGGGGTCTTGAATTTGCCCAATAGCCGGCAAACCCTCTTCCAAGGGGTCGAGATGATCGTAAAAATAGCGATGCTTTTCGAGCACCTGCAAAAATAAAGGATATAAGAATTGCTTTTCCTGTTCCTTATCCTTGCTATGTTTGTAAAAATGCCACATGGCCACTGCTTCCAAAGGCAATGCGGGATCGGCTGTTTCCACCGATTGTTGCAGTAATTGCCGGGCTATACTTACATCCAAATGAGTATAACCAATAGCAAGAAGTGTTTTGTCTTTTTTACTCGGGTAAAAGATATCGCCCTTCTCTAAGACAGCCGTAACTACCTTTAGTTGTGTGATGTTCAAGGGTTTGATGTTTAATAACTATGAATAAATAAAATATAGATACATTGAAATATCGGGGGTAGGCAATTAAAGATAACTAGGTGTACGAAATATCTGTTCAGAAGTTGCACTGGCATCGAAAAAAAATATATTTTCCCAAACGTTTTTATAAAAATAGTGGCAACTTGGTAAGAGTTTAAAAAATTATAACTTGAAACAACACATTGCTCACATCGCGCTGGTCGTGAAAGATTATGACGAAGCGATCCGGTTTTATACAGAAAAGCTGCATTTCACGCTTATCGAAGATACGGTTTTGAGTGCCACCAAACGTTGGGTACGGGTTGCACCGACTGGGTCTCAGGAATGTTGCCTCTTATTGGCTAAAGCTGCCAATGAAGAACAAATGAGCAGAATCGGTAATCAAACTGGCGGCCGCGTCTTTCTCTTTCTTCATACTGATAACTTTCAAAGAGATTACCAAAATCTGTTGGATAATGGCATTAATATCATTAGAACACCATCCACCGAAGAATACGGTACAGTAGCAGTGTTTGAAGATTTGTACGGCAATCTTTGGGACTTGATCGAACCGGCAAAAACCACATCTTAAATACCATTACATGAGAAATATTTACAATCCTTCAGATCACACAGATACGATCGAACGCCTCAATCGCCTTACATCAGATGCAGAAAGACGCTGGGGCACCATGAGCGTAGAAGAAATGCTCTGGCATTCCCGCAGTCAACTGGAACTGGCATTGGGTGTCATTCCATCTTCTTCAAAAGCAAAAGGCTTAATAGCTACGCCGTTGGGACGCTGGTTGTCTTTATACACTGTGCCTTGGCCAAAGGGCGTCATAACTGCTCCGCAGATGAACGTTAAAAAAGTTAATCCTCAAGTACAATCATTTGAGACCGAACATAAACTTCTTTTGGAAAGACTCGAACAAGTCGTCGCCAGCGAACAACTCCAACCGCATCCGCTATTTGGAAATATCAGTCAAAAAGATTGGGGACGCCTCATCTGGAAACACCTGGATCATCATTTACGGCAATTCGGTTCGTGAATATTCACGTTAGATCGTGCCAAGAAAACTGTAAAATAAATTTGTAATCTTGCTTATTTCGATTCAAATTTCGACAATAAAAAAGTTTACATGTGCCACACCTTCAAGGTGCGGCACATTTTCGTTATTTCTAATTCCCGCTCCAGGGGAACTTACCACAATCCACTTTCAGTACTTTTACTCTTACTGAGACACTCACCGGTTCGCAGGTATCGTTCGGGTTATCTACGGTCAGAATTAGAGTTACATAGCCACGCTTGATCGCATCCTTACCGGGTGTGTAAAATCCCGCATTTGGATCTGTACTGCTAGTTTCGCTCAGGGTACCGTTCTCCCCTTCTGTTTCTTTTATACTCCAGGTATAAATCAATTCCGAAGTTTGACCTGAATAACTGATCCCCTCATACAAATCCGCGAGCGGCAATTTTTTGGTGGAGCAAATCTCCTGTGGTGTCAATGGATTGATAATCACCTGAGGATCAACTCTTACGCTAATATTATCCGTTCCACTGCATCCTTTATTGTCAGTAACCGTATAAACCAGATCAAACATACCTGGATTCGGACTATTGAACGTGGGGCTTTGCACATTGGTTGCCGAGAGGAAACTTGCGCCTGCGCCTGTCCATGCATGTGTATATGGCGGTGTACCTCCACTTGGGTTGCCATCCAAAATAAGGTCATCGTCTTCGCACAATTGCGCCGGATCGGGACTGATGACCGCCGTCGGATTAGGATTAACCGTGATCTTATTGGTGTTGCCATTGACAGTTGTATCGGTCAGATCCAGACAGAAATCATTACCAGCATCGTCGTTTTGCACGTCGCTGATGGTTTTGCCCGCCAGATAAGCCGCGATGTTGTCAGGCGTATTAAAATTGGCATAAGACAAGCCGTAAACGGTGTAATTACCAACGGTAAGTGCCGCCAGATTAAAATCGCCGTTGGCAGCAGTTTCTACAATAGTTCCGTCGGCATCATTCACCAGCAAGAAAGTATAAAGATAAGTAGCATCGGCAGCTTCACCCGTGGCATCAAAAGTAAAGCCGGGATCGGTACCCTGACAGATTTCAAGGGACTCGCTGCTCAGGCTGTTGGTAATTTCACCGCCATCTGCTGCACAGAAAATATAAGTAACCGTGTTGTCAGTGCTGGTTGAAGCGACATTGTTATTGCCTGCTGCATCTGTAACTACATCTGCTGGAATAGTCACAATAATTAGACCATCATCCGTCATTCCAGTTACAGAAACAGTGTAGGTGGTTCCGCTGCCCATAACCGTAGCCATCAAAGTGCCAGGCGCTGTGGTGGCGCTCAGGTCAACATCCGCACTAGTAAACCCAGTGACAGGTTCACTAAATATCACATCAAAAACAACCGGTGTGATGCTGGTTGGGTCTTCCTGTCCTGCAGCTTGATTAATCGTCACCGTTGGTTTTACAATATCGTAGGTAAC
>CAZGAU010000057.1:4063-16837 GCA_964523725.1 uncultured Saprospiraceae bacterium | reverse complement strand
ACCGATTCGCTGAACACTACATCGAATACAATTGGACTCATATTTGTCGGATCACCCTGTCCTGCAGCTTGATTAATCGTCACCGTTGGTTTTACAATATCGTAGGTAACGGTATTATCGGTACTGGTGGATGCCTCGCTGGTGTTGCCTGCTGCATCGGTCGCCGCATTCGCCGGAATGGACGCACTCACAATTCCATTGCCGGTCATTCCGCTTACGGAAACGGTGTAGGTGGTTCCGCTGCCCATAACCGTAGCCACCAAAGTACCCGGTGTGGTGGAAGCACTCAAATCTACATCTGCCCCATCAAAGCCTGTAACCGATTCGCTGAACACTACATCGAATACAATTGGACTCATATTTGTCGGATCACTCTGTCCTGCAGCTTGATTAATCGTCACCGTTGGTGGCGTCTTATCTATATCATACACTTCTCCGGTAAAAGGCAAATTGGTAGCACCATTACCGGCGATATCGGTAGCTCCAGTGGAATTCGTCATGTCCAGTCCAAGTGTACCAGAACCGGTACCGGTACTGGCAGTCACCGTCCAGGTGGTACCGCTTCCCATCACATTGGTAATCATAGCTCCTGAGACACTACCCCCGGGAACAAGGGTAAAATTACTCTGACTAAGCCCGGTTATATCACTACTGAAGATCACTGTCCAGCTAACACTCGCGGCGTTGGTTGGATTTGCATCTGCTCTTGTAATCGAAACCACAGTGGTCACATCATCATTGTTGATGGTTCCTGTAGCTGAAGAAGGCATGCCCAGGTTATAAGTGTTGGTTGTCGAAGCATCGGTGAGGGTTAGAATAACCGTTTCATTCATTTCAACGACATCATCAGCGGTCGGATCAATCGTGATGCTCGCAGAGGCTTGTCCTTGCGGGATCGTGATTGTGCCTGAGTTGGTTGTGAAGCTGGCTGCGCCTGTTTGTGTATAATCGGTATTAAATGTAGCCAGACCACCTACCGTGAAAGGTACAGTCAAAGCGCTACAAGAGTTATCACCAGTGCGCGTCACGGTAAAAACTAAATTGCTTGCGCCATCTTCATCAACGGCAATAGGTGTTACGGAGACCGTCACTTCCGGTACGAAATTAGCTGCGCCCGGCGTCGGCGGCACAGCGATGTAACTGCTTGTATTGCGCAATCCACCGCTACCATTGGGAATACGCTGGATGGAATGGCAAGCGGAATTATTATTGCTATTCTCATTTACTTGTGGTTGAGCAGCATTCAGTAAAACAAGCAGACCAGCATCGTCGGCGTCATCGGTATCATAGACAACGGCGTCCACCAAATTGTTAGTAGTTACTGCCGTGCCATTTGGGAAATCGGCTGCATCGCCTATATATAATGCCACGGCATCGGCGCCATTTTGCAGGAAATTCGCAGAGAAAGTAGAAGCCGGAATAACCCCCGGTACACCACTGTTACCCGCTACAAAATAGCCGTTGGCATCGGTGGTAAGTCCGTCAAGATCAAGTGCATAATACGATTGGTCATTCGAACCATTATAAAATACCAGCACCAATCCATCTAAAGGCGTATTGCCTACACCTCCGTCGTACAATTCTACAAATTCGGCTGCGTCGTTGGTTGGGTCAGTTGGCGTATCCGAATCCACCTCATTGATGATAACAGGAGGGGTATCATCGTTGAGAATTGTACCTGTCCCCATATCACCACCCATTGCGAAACTGACATCTCTACCAGTGCCTACTACAATGTTGCTCAACATCACTTTGAATGTTTCGTCTTGCTCGAAATCTGTATCGCCATTGACGACGATCGTGATGTCCTGGGTTTGGTCAACGCCATTGGCAGGGAAAGTGATGGTATTGGTTTGACTTTGATAATCGCCATCCCCGTTTTCGTCTTCTGCCGAGCCATTCATTGTTGCAAAAGTCACGGTAACCGCATCGTCCACGACTCCATTAAGCGTAACGGTGAAAATAAAATTACTTGTACCAGCATCTCCTTCATTCTGCGTGGGCTCAACGGTAAAGCTGATAGTCGCTGCATCATTATCAGTGATGGTTACGGTTGCCTCGTCATTCGACATATCAATGCTGCCACTGGCATTATTCACAGAAGTCAGCGTAACGATCACCGTTTCATCGTTTTCTACAATAGCATCCATTATTACTTCTACCGGAATAGTAACAGAAGTCTGATTTGCAGGTAAAACCACTGAAGTACCAATGCTGGTATAATCGGTTCCGGAAATAGCGGTGCCTGTTACATTAAAATTAATCGTGACAGCTGCATCAAATGTTTTGGTACTGCTAATGGTAAATAAGCCATCGGTGGCATCTTCGGCGGCCTGATCGGTGGCAGCAATGCTAATAACAGCTTGATCGTCATTGGTAATGGTGCCTGTAGCCGAGTTGTTCGCACCGACACTATAGTTTGCGCCATCGGTTAGAGTGACAATAATAGTTTCATTCGCCTCGACAATATTATCATCCGTAGGGGTAATAGAGAGCGTGGCGGTATTCATGTTCGCCGGAATGGTGACCATCAAAGTGGACACCAAAGGGTAATCTGTGCCGTTTGTTGCTGTTCCTGTAATAGTGAAAGGTACAGTTAGTTCGCAGGTAGCATTTCCGGTGCGCGTCACCGTGAAAACAAGCGCTGTGCCACTATTTTCCAATACAGACATAGGCGCTACTGCTATATTGACTTCCGGCTCTGCTGCAGTGACATAATTTGTTTTTGTTTCTGTGTCCGTACAGCCGAGGTCATCTGTAACGGTGAGTGTAACCGAGTACGTTCCTGGCGTCGTGTAAGTATGAGAAGGGTTTTGTGCATTGGAAGTATTGCCATCCCCAAAATCCCATGCCCAGGAAGTAATGGTACCATTTGAAGTAGAAGGACTCGATGAAAAATTAGCTGTTAAAGGAATACAACCCGCAAGAGGCGTACCATCGAAATCGGCTACAGGAGGCACTAAGGGTGTGATGGTTGCGTCATTAGGCGTGCCTGTATCAGGATCATCCGTCACAATTACAGTAAAATTGCTACCACTTACTGTTCCTTGGTTAGAGATTTGACAGTTGGCATTCGTATGAGGTCCTGAATTGATTGTTACGCGGAATTTTATGGTCGTGCTTTTCCCCGCGGGCAAAGTAAAGCCACTACCGGAGCCATTAATAGTAACATCCCCAGCCATTGATTTTTCCATAGCATCTTTATTGGGCTTTGTAGTTGGGGAATTCTCATTTTCTGCCTGCAAGTCAGGAGCAGATACCACTTCAAGATCCGGATTCAAGATTGGAGTTTCTGTTTGTGCCGGCACCACATTATTTGGAGAAGTGGTAATTTGTACTACTGGGTTTTCTACTATAGCTGGTGCATAATTTGGTAAAGTACAAGTTATATTATATACAAATGGATCCGTACCACCTACTGACACATTTGTAGTGGTAGCGGTGGGCAAGTTTGAATTGCTATTCCAGTTATTGGCTAAGCGTGCAAATTCATCCGCACCGACTCCCGGACCTTGCAGTTGAACCGTGTGCGGTGCGGCTGCAGATCGTACCCGAAATATTGTAGGAGAAGTTGTCGTAGAACAACTATTACGAGCAATGTTAGCACACAAAGTGTTAGAAGCACCGTTCGAACTGCTTAGAGAATTACCTGCCGCGAGGTTAATATAACGGGCTTGCGTTGTTATCGTGTTGTCCGTAATGGTCATATGTAAAGAACCGGAACCATTAACTGCTTCGGCAAAAATAACATCATCTAGAGCAGCAAAATTGGTAATGATATTATTACTCACTTGTATTCGGGCAGAAGTTTGATTTTGCGCAGAAATCAAAATAGCAGAACCCGGGGAACCTACACCGCCCCCTCTAACATCGAGGTTATTTCTAATATATCCATCTACGACTGCATTTTGGTCGGCATTCATAGTAATAATTGGGCCACCTTTTCCTTTGATAAGCGGGTTGTTGGCAATATTAAATTTGAGGTTAGCGGAATTGCTAGGGAAAAATTCAATGGCTCGCCCATCCTGAACATTGGCTGGGTCATTATCAAAAGAGCAACCTTCGATATCAATGGTGGTAATAGTCGTATTGCTCGATAATACCTGAACGCCTTCCGTTTTATTGCGAAGAAAAGTACAATTATCTACATCAATATTAGATTGTGAAGTACCATTTAAAATAAATTCAAGGCCGCTGTCACCAAAGTTGAAAGGACGATTTTGCGTATCACTGAACGTACAATTGGAGAAGGTAATTTGGCTAAGATTTACATCGTTATTTAAGATTGCAAAGTTTTTCCGAGCCGGGAAGGAGAAAGTACTGTTAGTAATAGAACAAGTACCGGAAAGTCCCACCAAACGCACATTATCTTCGCCAACATCTAGGGCAGAGCTTGCATCGCCACCATTTGTGACAATACAATTGTTCATAGATAAATTACTCACCGTGATACCATTGATGCCTTGTTCTGAGGCATCGTCAATATCTACATTATCCATTATAATGGTAGCAACACTATTCAAATGAATCGCAGCATTACAACCACTGTTATTGTTAATGTCACAATTGCTTCCGCTATCGACCGTATTTGCATCATTGAGCTTCATATTTTTCAGCGTGATATTCGTCACGTTGCTCAATTCAATACCTCGATTATTAATATTTTGCAGTGTGCCTCCGCTGGCTTCTGTAGTGCCCGTGCCGTTGATCGTGAAACTCCCGTCTGTATCCCTGATGGTAATACCGTTTGTAATAGAAGTAGAAACATTCACAGAAGTAAAAGTTATGCCCAAAGTAGTAAGTCCAACGGGACCATCTATAAAAATGGCGGGACCGTTGGTCGTGTTTATAGTACTTGCCGCATTGGTATTGATAGTTCCGTCGGCATTTGAAGCGCTAAAAGCCGTCGTATTATTGGTAAACAAACTAATTGTTCCAAGATTGTATGTACCGGTACCACCATTAATGTTAATGGCGGTGGTAGTCAGTCGCGCCCCAGAAGTGCCTAGCGTAATGCTAGAGAAAGTTACATTGCCATTAGCGTTATTGATACTGACACCAGAAGATTGATTATCTCCAGATACCGCACCGTTGAAAGTAATGGAATTACCTGTAGTTCCATTTATGCTGACGACCTGATCGGAGGAGCCTGTTTTGGAAATCGCGCCAGGATAAATAATAGTGGGATTACCGGCAAGTACAGCAAATGCAGTTCCCCCCGCATTGGAAGTAATCGATCCACTTACGGGGTTGAGCGTTCCCGCAACTGTATTTAACACCACATTACTTCCGCCACTTGTACTGGTAAGTTCATTTATTCTACCAGCCAGGGTACCGCCTGCCAAGGACAATGCCGGCCCGGTTCCATTTAAGTTGACATCAGGTGTCGTAGTATTACCAATAGTAACAGTGCCAAAGCCAGTGCCTCCAATTTTATATCCGGTTGTATTTCCCACCGTCAGGCCTCGTATGAGGTTATTTTGCCCCAAGACAATAGCATTGGTATTAGGGACAGTAGTTGTAATCACCGGATTGGTACCGCCGGTAGCTGGAAGCGGATTGCTGTAGGTTGGAATCACAAAACCAGTAATAGTCGCCAGCGAAGATGAAGCCCCCTGCCCGATTAACTTCTGGTTATCTAATAAATTAAGGGATCCTGTATAATTGCCACTGCCGGTATGAAGAAAAATATAATCGTCTGCCGCAGGATTAGTGCCCATGCCATCGTTGACTGCCTGAAAATTGGCAATGCTTTTAAAGGGTGAACTCAACCTGCCATCTTCCGTACCAGCCATGGAATTATTATCAATAAACCAGATCATTCCGCTAACGGTTATAGTAACGGTTGCTACATCATTTGCAGAATTAGTATCACCATCGGTAAGTGTATAAGTAAAAGAGTCGTTACCTTCAAAGCCGACAGGTGGAAGATAAGAAAAGCTACCATCAGCAGCAATAGCAAAAGCGCCCCCGGCAGCTGTAGCACCTGCGGCAGCAACAACACTTAACGAAACATTATTATCTGGGTCATTATCATTAGCTAATACACCATTACCTACAGGGACGGTAATACCGACATTGCCAATACTTGTATAAGCATCATTTACGGCAATCGGTGAAGCACTCACCGAACCCGATACCAGGGTAGTATTAGCATCAACTATATCAGTAAATGAGACACCAGTAGCATCCATCGTGCCGCTGTTCGAAATTACAACCGTATATTCGATCACATCGCCAGGAGTAGCCCCAGGGCTGCCATTATCCGTGAAAAGCGCATCCGTTTTCGAGGCAGTGATAATAGGCGCAAAAAATGGTAAGTTGGTAAATAGACTGGCCCGGTTCGTCCCTTGCAAACGATAGGGAATAACCGTTTGTTGCTGCGCTGCATATGACTTTTCTTGCTTTGCAACTATCTCTGAAAGAGCAGTATCAGCATTTTTATTTTCATTCTGTTGGCTAAGGGGAATATCGACTGACACAGGCAGTGTATGTTCCAATTGGCTTAACAATAGACATAGTGCACTAAGAAGCACTACAACTAAGCAGGTCGTAGAGATTTTCATGAGAAAATTTGTTTAGCAGTATAAAGTTAAATTCTTGAACTTCAATCGATCGAGAACAATAGAAGACTACCCCTCATTTTATAGCGTTAAAATACAAACACCCACCAAAGATATACATTTTAAAAATCTAAATAAACAGTAACAGTCTCCTTACGAAGAAAAAATAATTAAAATTATATAAAAAATTGATTTTCAGTTAAATAAAAAACAAATAAATTAAAAAATAAAAATCTATTTGCCACTAATACATAATAGCAGAATTTTCCTATTTTTGTTGCCGTAGCTTAGTAACCTCATTCTCATTAATTGCAGATATTTTTTGCTAAGTAAAAAGTCAATTTTATGTTCAAATAAAATATTTTATAAGAAGTTGATGGTCAGATTAATTTGACTTTCGACCGTCGACTGTAAAACTGTCCGACTACTTATATCCCCCAATAAACCCCGAGTACTTTTAAAAAATCATCGCTAACTTAAGACGATCTATGAAAAGACGCAAAATGCTCCAACTGTCGAGCATATACGCAGTCGGAGTGCCTTTATTGCCAAGCATGGGATTAAGTTTTAGTTATCAGGCACAATGGCAAGGCTGGCTTCAAACCTTAATAAAAAATTGTCAAATTGAGCAAGCTCATGTTTTTTTTCACCCTGTTACCTTGCCAAAAGAGGAACGAGCAGGTTTTATAAGTGCAACGAACAAATATTATTTTTATCAGCAGCAGCAATATTGTTTTACCATTTTTGAAAAATATCATCCGGCAACTGGGTTGTTAGAATTGGCGCTACCTTTTTGGGGTCTTCAGACAAATGGAATTTGGGAAAAGCTTACTTGCCTGTCCCTTTTTCAATTAGAAGTACTTGCCAATACGAGCGTTGCATTAGCGAAAACAGCCAATATCAAAATAGAAGATTATCTATTGCCTAAAATGATATCAAAAGCAGGAGAACCAACTTATTACACTGCCAAAGGAACTGTGAATATGCTTTCGAGGGTGCAAAGTGCAGGTGTTCAAACAGTTATTCAAGTAAAAAACCAAGAGGCAGTAGTATGGCAAGGAGACTTCCTTTCTACGCATTGTCTTACTTGCCAGTAAGTAAAGAGTCAATTTTATGTTCAAATAAAATATTTTATAAGAAGTTGATTGTCAGATTAATTTGACTTTCGACTGTCGACTGTAAAACTGTCCGACTACTTATTAAAGACATTTTTTTACACTAAAATCCATATGTCATGGCAGAACCCTTCTTATCCGAAATTCGCATCATGAGTTTCGTGTTTGCGCCTAAGGGTTGGGCATTGTGCAACGGTCAGTTGCTGCCCATCAACCAGAATCAAGCGCTTTTTTCTTTACTTGGTACTACTTTTGGTGGTGACGGCAGAGTCAACTTTGCCCTACCTGACTTACGCGGACGAACTCCTATACATGTGGGGAGTGGTCATACGCTTGGCGAGCGAGGTGGCGAGCAGGCACATACCCTTTCCATTTCAGAATTGCCTACACACGCGCATGCGGTCAATGCAACCACAACTCTTGCAAATTCTCAAAGTGCCAGCGGCGCGTTTCTGGCAGATACCGGTACAAACAATAACTACGCTGCTCCGCAAAATCTAGTCGCACTTAACTCGGCAACTGTCGCAAATACAGGCGGCTCACAGGCGCATTTGAATATGCAACCCTTTTTAACGCTCTCCTTTTGTATCGCTTTGCAGGGAATATTCCCAAGTCCTAATTAAAAAAACAACCAGAATGGCACAACCATATGTTGGAGAAATTCGAATGTTCGCTGGTAATTTTGCACCCGCAGGCTGGATGTTTTGTGAGGGGCAGTTACTACCGATTTCTGAAAATGAAACTTTGTTTCAACTGATTGGTACTACTTATGGTGGAGATGGTCAGTCAACTTTTGCCTTACCCGATTTACGGGGCAGAATTCCGATTCATCAGGGCAATGGTTTTATCCTAGCCGAATCCGGCGGTGCTGAGGAAATTACGCTTACGGTCAATCAAATCCCGGCACACTCCCACCCTATGCTGGCCGCAGATACACAAGCAAGTGTTGCCAGTCCTGCTCAAACTATGCTGGCAAAATCTGCTACCATCAGAATGTACTATGGAGACCCTCCTAATGTACCGATGAATAACGGAATGATCTCCTCAGTGGGAGGAAATCAGCCACACACCAATTTCCAGCCTTATCTGTGTGTCGATTTTATCATTTCTTTGTTTGGTATATTTCCATCGCCAACTTAATAGAATGATAAGAACTTGATGAATGGTTAGATCAATTTTATTCTTAAAAAAAAAGTAGCCTGCTATCGTTATACTAGTATGGCTTCTACTTATAAAAACACTTTTAATTATGGCAGATCCTTTTGTTGCAGAAATCCGCATATTCCCTTTCAACTTTGCGCCCAAAGGTTGGGCTTGGTGCGACGGACAGTTGTTGCCACTCTCACAGAATACCGCTCTTTTTTCATTACTGGGCACCACCTATGGAGGTAATGGTAAATCCAACTTTGCTTTACCTGATTTGCAAGGACGAGCTCCCATGCATCCTGGCCAAGGCCCTGGGCTATCGCTACATGACCTTGGCGAAACTGGCGGCAGGGAAACGGTCACGCTCCTGGAAAGCGAAATACCGGCACACTCCCACTCCGTACGCACGGTACCTGAAGTCGGTGACGTAAACCAGCCAACCGGGCAGAGTATTTCTAATGCTTCGCAGGGAAATGTGTACAATACAACCCTCAATCCAGGCGGTACTTTTTTGGCTCCTGAAACGCTACCACCGGCAGGTGGTGATGCTCCACATAATAATATGATGCCTTATCTTACTTTTTACTTTTGCATCGCATTACAAGGAGTATTCCCGCCGAGAACATAGACGTACGCCGATGGCAGAAGTTAGGATAGAATTGCGATCCATCACAGAGGCAGATTTGTCTGTCTTATACGAAATATACGCCAGCACCAGGGCCGAAGAAATGGCCCTGGTGCCTGAGTGGAGTGAGGAGCATAAAGCCGCTTTTCTGACGCAGCAATTTATGGCGCAGCATCAATATTATCAGGAGTTTTATAAAAAAGCAGAATTCCAAATTATTGAATATAATAACCAGCCGATTGGGCGATTTTATGTTCATTGGACGTATAGCGCCCAGGAAGTTCGGATCGTAGATATAGCGCTACTGCCTGGCTTTAGAGGAAAAGGCATCGGTACGGCTATTATAAATAGTATTTTGGAAAAAGCAGTTGCACTTGAAAAATCGGTCACCATTCATGTCGAATATAATAATCCGGCTTTAAAATTATATGAACGCCTGGGCTTTTATAAAATCGGGGAATTCAACTCCGTTTATTACTTAATGGAATGGAAACGTGACGCGGAGACCGGGAGACCAGAAGACTGAGTGAAGAGGAGACTCGAAGAGTTTGTGACCGATACACCACACCGTTAACCAATAACAATTCAATTCATGTTAGAAACATTAACCGTTGCTGATTTTCAGCCTTATATAAATCAAACCTTGTC
This sequence comes from uncultured Saprospiraceae bacterium, assembly GCA_964523725.1. Lineage (GTDB taxonomy): Bacteria > Bacteroidota > Bacteroidia > Chitinophagales > Saprospiraceae > JADJNW01. The sequence continues at coordinate 6,740 of CAZGAU010000057.1, read as the reverse complement.
GATTCGCTTCACACCGGAGGTCACGCTCCCTGCCGAACTGATCTCCGTGGATATCTGGGGCAGTGAAACCGATAAATACCGCCAGCCTTTTACCCTCACCTTCCGCACTACGCAAAAGACCGAATTCTATCCGCAAGGCACCTTTACCCTGATCCATCCTGTCGCCGGCGGCTTGTCCATATTTTTTGTACCCATCGGGCTCGATGCGGAGGGCATGCGCTACGAAGCGGTGTTTAGCTAAGATCATACGGCATAGTTGCTCCAGCGACTTAATAAAACGAAGACCATTTATCAAAATGACAAAAAAACCATCATAAATCGACGACAAATCGACAGCACTTCATCAAAACATTATAATTTGTAATAAAAACATTTACTTTTCGTCCTGGAAAGACATCACCACGTGCTTCCGGTAATTCCAGATAGAGGCCATCGTACCCGCGGAGATTAAATGCCACACCCCCCACCAGGCAGCGATCATAGCCATGCCGCCCAGCCCATCGTAGAAATTGAAAATAATGATCAAGGCCAAGCCCGAGTTTTGAATACCGGTTTCCAGCGAGATCGCACGCGCGTCGTAAGCTGATAAACCGTTGAGCAAAGCAAAGCCATAGCCGCTGAATAGGGCAATGGCGTTGTGCGCCAGCACAATAAAGAAGACCAGATGTATGTAATTTTTTAAGTTTTCGAGATTGCCCAGGATCGCTACGATCACAAACCCGATGAAAATAAGTAGCGACAAGGCCCGCACCGGTTTGCGAATGGCGTTGGTGAATTTTGGAAAGCGATAATTGACAAACATCCCGATGATGAGCGGAATGATGATGAGTTGCACGATGGTGCTCACCATCATCAGCGGCGATACGTACACCGCCTGCTGAAATTCCTTGCCACCCGGGATCAAGGGCGTCAGCCAGGTAAACAACAACGGCATCGTCACGGTTGCCGCCAGCGTGGAAATGGAAGTCAGCAACACCGACAAGGCCACATTGCCCTTGGCCATATGCACCGCAAAGTTGGACACGTTCCCCCCCGGACATACCGACACCAGTAGCATGCCCAAGGCCACCGACGTGGGCAGTTTTATTATAAAAATCAAGGCGATAGTGATTGCCGGCAATAATATTAATTGAGAGATCAATCCCACAAAACCAGCCTTGGGCTGCCTGAGCAATTCCTTGAAGCTGTCTGTTTTCAAATCGAGCGCCACACCGAACATAATAAAGGCGAGGCAGAGATTCAAAATCGTGAGCTGATCCGGGTTGAAATTTATCTTTACGCTGTCAATAGCTTCCATGAAAATTGTTTAATTGACTAAATGATACCACATGAGGATACTGGAGTATTGGAATGATGGAATGATTTTGTAAAATGCTCCCGATCACGGCTCATTTTTCACCCCATTACCCCATCGCCCTATCATCCTTATTCAAACCGTCAAATGTAGGAAAACTTTTTATTTCCATAAAATCCGCTATTTTTAGGCAACTGATTTTAAACTCAACACAAATAGTAATAAGCATGAAGAAACTTGTTCTGCTCTGTGGAGCGCTTGCATTGGTGAATGTAATGGTTGCCCAAAACACTATTCAAAAGCTGGTTGAAGCGGATTATCCCTACCTGAAAGAACTATACCTGCACTTGCATCAAAACCCGGAGTTGTCATTCTACGAAACCAAGACCGCCAAGCGCATGGCCGATGAGCTGCGTGGACTGGGCTTTACCGTGACCGAAAAGATCGGTGGCAACGGCGTAGTAGGCGTTTTGAAAAATGGCGACGGCCCCACCGTGATGGTTCGCACCGATATGGATGCGCTACCCATCGTAGAGGAAACCGGACTGCCGTACGCCAGCACCGTAACCACCAAAGACGAATTGGGCAATGAAGTCGGCGTGATGCATGCCTGCGGACACGATACGCATATGACTTCCTGGGTAGGCGCAGCGCGCAACCTGGTGAAAATGAAAGATCGCTGGAACGGAACCCTTGTCTTTATCGGCCAGCCTGCGGAAGAGCGCAACGGCGGCGCCAAGAATATGCTCGAAGCAGGTTTGTACGAAAAATTCCCCAAACCGGACTACGTATTGGCTTTGCACGCTGCGCCCAATGTACCGGCCGGCAAGATCGGCATCAAGGCAGAGTACAGTTTTGCCTTCACCGACTTCATGGACATCACGGTGTACGGCAGAGGCGGGCACGGCGCGTATCCCCACACCACGCTGGATCCGGTGGTGTTGGCTTCCAAGATCGTATTGGCATTGCAGACAGTGGTCAGTAGAGAGATTTCTCCGCTCGAACCGGCGGTGGTTACCGTTGGCTCTATCCACGGAGGCGCCAAAGGAAATGTCATTCCCAACGAGGTAAAACTGGAACTCACCATGCGTTGTTACGACGACAAAGTGCGGGATCAGATCATCGCCAAGATCAGGCGCATTTGCATCGGTGAAGCAATGGCGGCGGGTGTTCCAGAAGACATGCTACCTAAGATGGATCTGAAGAACGAATATTGTCCCTCCGTTTACAACGATCCGGATTTGACCAATCGCTTGAAAGGCGTTTTCCAGAAAACCATCGGCGCGGATAATGTGATGGACGTACCTCCGACCATGGCGGGCGAAGACTTCAGCTACTTCGGCAGAACCGACGAGAAAATCCCGACCTGCATCTTTTGGCTGG
>CAZGAU010000057.1:1167-3963 GCA_964523725.1 uncultured Saprospiraceae bacterium | reverse complement strand
TTCAGCTACTTCGGCAGAACCGACGAGAAAATCCCGACCTGCATCTTTTGGCTGGGAGCCGTCGATCCCGATTTACTGGCAAAAGCCGAGCGCGGCGAAGCTCCAATGCCGAGTTTGCACAATTCCAAATTTGCACCTGTACCGGAACCAACGTTGAAAACAGGCGCTACGGCTATGACCGCAGCGGTATTGGATTTATTGGGTAAAAAGTAATCCATGCAAGCATAAACCATGACCGATTTTCAGGAGCTTATACAACAGTTTTCCTATCTTGGGATTTTCTTTTGGTTTGCGTTTTTTGACCAAATCACTCCCATTCCGGAAGAGTTGGTGCTCATTACGATGGGCTTTATCGCCAATCAGGGGCATATCGATCCCGTGCTGGCTGGCATCACCGCGCTGGGCGGTTTGATGGTGATCGACAATATTTATTATGGATTGGGCAAATCAGGTAAAATCTTGTTTAACCGCTTTCGTAAAGCTCCTGACCTTGAAATCATTGAACGATTCAAAACCCGCATCGTAGAACACGACTGGCAGACCATTTTTATGATGTCTTATTTCCCAAAGTTGCGTTTTATTACGCCGTTTCTGGCCGCCGCCGCAGGGATCGGATGGTTGCGTTTTGCTATTATCAACGCTGCGAGTTCGGCCACTTATGTAGCCCTGTACATTCTGCTGGGTATCTTTTTTGAAAAACAACTTCAGTCTATCCGATTGGAAATGCTGATGATCTATATTACTATTGCCATGCTGGTTGTCGGCATTGTCGTTTTTTTGTGGATTTTCCGAAAGCCCTTGAAACCGGGAAACCATAAAACCACAAATCACTGATCCATGAAAATCGTCACCTTAACCATCAATTCCGCGCTGGACATCAGCACTTCTGTGGACAAGCTTCTCCCGGAAATCAAACTGCGCTGCGAAGCTCCGCGCTACGACCCCGGCGGAGGCGGTGTGAATGTGGCCAGGGTAATCAAAAGGTTGAACGACGAAGCCCTAGCGGTTTTCCAGTCGAGCGGATCGGCGGGCGCGATGATCGAAAAGTTGCTAAAAGAAGAAGGCGTGCCGTTCCAAACCGTACCCACGCAGGAGTGGACCCGCGAAAGCGTGACCGTTTTCGACAAAGCCAGCAGCCAGCAGTATCGCTTTGTGATGCCTGGCCCAACCCTGACACAGCAGGAATGCGATTCGTTTTTACAAACCGTTGCCCAACTTTCGCCCGCACCCGAAATCCTCGTAGCCAGCGGTAGCCTCCCGCCAGGTGCACCGGACAGCTTTTATGCGGATCTGGCTAAATTGAGCAAGCAACTTGGCTGTAAATTCGTGGTGGATGCTTCGGGTCCAAGTCTGGTCAAAGCTGTGGAAGCCGGCGTTTTTTTAATAAAACCTAACTTGAAAGAACTGGCAGTGCTAACCGGTAAAGAGGAAGTCACCCATGAAGATCAGGAAGCCGTAGCCATGCAATTGGTTGAATCCGGTAAATGCCAAATTGTCGTCGTATCGCTTGGGGCACGCGGCGCGATGCTGGCGTCCCGGGCAGGGATTGAATACGCCTCGCCGCCCACCGTGGTTGTAAAAAGCACCGTCGGCGCGGGCGACAGCATGGTGGCCGGCATGGTGCTCGCTTTGAAAAAAGGAATGAACCATCTGGAAATGCTGCGCTACGGCGTGGCCTGCGGCACGGCAACCACCATGAATCCCGGCACTTCGCTTTGTAAACTGGAAGACGTGGCACGAATTTTCGCGCTGCTCAATCAATGAAATTTGACGCCAACATCGCACCAAAACACTAAAACACCATAACACCAACAAAAATGAACTGGGGAATCATCGGCATGGGCAGAATCGCTCGAAAATTCGCAAACGACCTGAAACTCTTACCCAACGCCAAGTTACACGCTGTTGCCTCGCAATCGTTGGAGCGTGCACAGGAGTTTGGCAAGGAATACCTCGTGCCGCACGCCTTCGGTAGGTACGAGGAAATCGTCAACTGCCCCGATCTGGATGTGGTTTATATTGCCACGCCGCATGTGCAACATTGTGAGAATACCATCCTTTGCCTGCGGCACAAGATTCCGGTGCTGTGCGAAAAGCCCTTTGCCATGAACCTCGAAGAAGCCCACAAAATGGTGATGACCGCCCGGGAAAACCAAACTTTTCTCATGGAAGCCATCTGGACGCGCTTTATTCCCACGATTGTAAAAGCGATGGAACTCATTGAAAGTGGCATCATTGGCGAAGTCATTTCTATAAAGGCTGACTTTGGTTTCAAAGCGCCATTTAATCCCGAAGGAAGATTGTTCAACCGGGAGCTGGGCGGCGGTTCATTGCTCGACATCGGTATCTATCCGGCATTTCTAGCCTTGCTTATTCTTGGAAAACCCAGTAAAATCAAAGCCTTTGCCAATATCGGCACTACCGGCGTCGATGAAGAACTCGGAGCGGTTTTACAATACAATGATGGCAAACTGGCGCACCTCCATTCCACTATTCGCTCTATCACCAAAACCGAAGCTTTTATATATGGCGAGCAGGGTACCATTCACTTGCACACCCGCTGGCACGAACCTACCGGCATGACTTTATTATTGCAAGATGGACGTCCTAAGCCTTTTCATTTTGACTTCAAAGGCAAGGGTTATCATTATGAAGCCGAGCATGTGATGCAATGCCTGCAAACAGGAAAAACCGAAAGCCCGTTGCTGCCCCTGGATTTCAGTCTGGATTTAATGGAGTTGCTGGACGACATTCGCAAGGAAGCCGGTATTTTCTATCCGCAGGACGAGATTTTGT
>CAZGAU010000057.1:0-1067 GCA_964523725.1 uncultured Saprospiraceae bacterium | reverse complement strand
GGCGAAGGCGACTTCGGCGGCGGCTTGAACGGCTGGACTGCCAATACGATCACTTGCGCTGGCACCCCCAGCGATGAGGATGTATTTACCTGGAGTCCGGATGGTTCTGCACCCAATGGTAGCTGCAGCGATGGCGCTATTTATTCGCCGACCCGTTGCAATGGCGCCATTGTGGTAGAATCTGATTTCATCGATAACGGCGGAAACGGTTGCGGTGGCGCAGCCGTAGGTACCGGCCCCTGCCCGGCCCCCCAGATCGCCGAGCTGACTTCCCCGGTTATTACACTGGACGCCCCTTCTTCTCTGGACGTCAACGTGCGTTTCTATCAGCACTTCCGTCAGTTTAATTCCGATTTCTTCCTGGCCTGGACCACCGATGGCGGCGCCACCTGGGATACCACTCAAATCAATGAAGATGTAGTATTGGACGACGGTGATTTCAGCTCCGTATCAGATATTGCCAGAGTACCACTTCCGGGAACTGCCGGCGCGACCAGCCTGCAAATCAAGTTTATCGTGAATGCCAACTATTATTTCTGGATCATCGACGATGTGCAGATCGTACAAACGGCTGCCAACAACATGCGCGTGAATCCGTTCTACGCGGTAGCGCCAAACGCCGTTACGCCGCTGGCGCACGCTGATTATGTTGGTTTTCTCGCGGATATTGAAAACCTGGGTACGGCTACCCAAACCAATGTAAACCTGAATGCAACGGTGTATTACCGCGCTGTAGCCACCGATCCATTTACGGAGGTATTTTCTACCGATCGTGCTTACGGTTCTGTGCCGGCGGGCGCCTTAATTGAAAACCTGCCTTTTGCCATGACCTTCACGCCGGATGCAGCCGGTCAGTACGTAGCAGAATATACGATCTCCGCTGATTCTACAGATGCCGTAGCTGATAATAATACCCAGCAATTCCAGTTTTTGATCGGAAATGAAACCAACTTCGGGAATATTTTTGCCAAAGACCTCACCGGGCCTGTGAACGCTACCCGTCCGGCCGACTCAGAATGGGAAGGCGCCAACGAGCCGCATACCTGGGCCTGGGGTGTTTGTTATTA
>CAZGAU010000056.1:3053-28937 GCA_964523725.1 uncultured Saprospiraceae bacterium | reverse complement strand
GTGCACCACACAATAAAGGATTTGGACTAGATAATATTTCCAGAATTGTTGAGTCATGCAATGGTAGTTTAAGCGTTCTTTCCAATAATACAGTTATGGTCACAAGCAAGCAAAACTCAAATTTTTTGGATTTAGGTGCAAATTTTCAAGGAACTTTATTCAATTTGATACTCGATACTAGGTATTTTGATTTCAAAGAAGAAACTATTGATGATGATTTCCAGTTTTAATTGTAAATTAGATTTAAATTTTTATTAGACATGGTCACAGCGGCGGAAATAGTGAATTTAAGATTGTTGGATATTGTTCCCGGAACTTCTACAAATGAAGAAGGAACTTTACTTTTTGCTGCTCTAGATCCAATCATAGCAAAAGGGAATCAGGTAAGACTCTTTTTGGATGGAGCTACGCCTCTTTCTTCATCTTTTCTTAATTCCTCTTTCGGGGAGTTAATAGACAAGTATGGATTGGATAAAGTAAAAAGCCTTCTATTAATTAGTCGTTATACTCCGTCTTTAGCCAGGACGATCAAAGAGTATTTTGAAAAAGTAGCGTGTTAAAACCATTTTGGTTTATTAAAATTTCTACAGGAAGCCCTACTCCTTCAAATACCACATCTTCGTATTGATATCATCCGCACCTTGGCGCGCCACGGCTTCCTGGTAGCTGCGGGCGTTCAAGGATTGCTCGATGCGCGGGTAGCGAAAACGCACGGGAATTTGGTCATTATTCTGATTACTTTCGGCGGGCAATAGTTCTGGATTGCGCGTGCGACGCCAGTCAAACCAGGCTTCCAGACCTTGCATGTACAAGGAAATCCACTTTTGAAATCCGATCTGCTTCAATTTTTCTTCGCTTGAGCCGGAGTAATCGGCTAAACCACTGCTGAGGTATTTGGTGGCATCCAAATCATAATAATTAAAGGACGCTACAATCGCATTCCGGTAATAAGCCGCCGCATCGCCGGTGATGAAACCTCGCTCGGTCGCTTCTGCCAGCAGGAAGAGCAATTCTGAATAGGTCATGAGCACACCCTGGGCAATATCCAACCCACTTGGCGTCACCGCATCTTCATAAAAAGGGCGTCCGATGCGCGATTGAAATTCGAGCCCGCCATTATAAGCCATTGCTTCGTCGTCGGGCAAACCATTCGGGATGCCGGCGTATTGCACCTGCGATGAATCTTCGGTAGCCGGGGTCGGGCGGTAAAAAATATCCAGTCGCGAATCTTCGTATTCGACCATCAACTCCAACAAGCCTTTGCTGGCGCGGAATTCATTGAAATAGCCGGGATTCAGCGTATGAATCGGGAACTGATCGGGCGGGGTGCTACGATATTTGAAAACGCCGTTGTCGGCATTACCCTGGAAAATTGGCATCGAATCGGGATTGTTCACAATCTCCTGTAAATCAGCGCCTACGTCCACTTTCCCGGAAATGCGAATCAAATAACGAACCCGCAGGGAATTGGCGAGTTTGCGCCATTTTTCCACATCGCCATTGTAGATTACATCGCCATTTACACTTTCATTTGTACTCCCGAGTAATTTATTTGCAGTTTTTAAATCATTTAAAATACCCTGATAAACAGCCTCCTGTGCGTCATATTTTGGATAATTGATGCTTTCCTTCGCCCGGATAGCTTCGGAGTAAGGAATATCGCCGTAAGCATCGGTAGCCAGCGAAAAAAGCCAGGCGCGCAGCACCAGGGCAATACCCTTGTAATTGTTTTCACCAGATACCTCGCTCAGCGAAATAATATTCTGAACATCGCGAAGGTTGTCGTAAACCGCATTCCAAATAACGTCGCGCTCATTCCAGACATAGCGATCAGGCGCCACGTTCTGGCTTTTGGCGGCATGCTGTATGACCAGGCTCCCGATGTTCCAGGATTCCAGCACCAGCGCATTCATGGCATCGCGAATAACTTGCGGAAGTAGCAGCTCAGGCGTAGCCTCAGTCGGCGCGTTCGGATTAGTATTGATTTCGTCCAGTTTGTCCTGGCAGGAAAAGATTGAGATCAAAATCAGACCGAATATTATTTTGAAGGCTCTATTTTTCATTGGAATTGTGTTTTTTGTGTTTTAGGGTTTTGTTAGAATTTAAAATTCAAATTAAATCCGAAGCTCCGCACCGTCGGAATGGCAAATGTTTCGATCCCGGGCGTGATGACGCCGCCGGACAAACTCGCCGTCTCAGGATCAATGTGTTCTACTTTGTCATTCAAAATCAAGAGATTACGCCCCACTAATGAAACACTGGCATTGCGAATGCGCACCTTACCCAACAACACGCTGGGCAGATGATAGGTCAACCGTAACTCTCGCAACTTGATGAAAGATGCATCGGTTATCATCGCCTCGTCGATCGGGCGGCTCACCGTATAAGAATTGTACCACTCGCGGGCACTGATTATATTGGTGTTTTCAGCGAAACTGCCATCGTCATTTTGCACCGCTCCCGGACCGATGATGCCATTGCCTTTCTGGGAAATATCGTAGCCATTTTCACGGCCAATCAGCGTTTCTTCAAGCAAGCCTTTTGCCAAACCAAGCGCTTTGGTACGAGAATAAACCGCCCCGCCTATCCTCACATCAAACAAAACAAACAAACTAAAACCCTTGAAAGACAAAGTGTTGTGAATGCCAGCGACCCAGTCAGGGTTGTAATTGCCCAGCAATATCGGTTCATTTGTGGGAATTGGTTTACCTTCGGAATCATACACAATTTGACCGACAAACTCACCGGTCGCATCGTAAAACGGACTGTCGGGATCACTGCTTACTCTTTGATAACCAGTTCCATAGAAATTGCCTACCCACTCGCCGGGTCGAGCCTCCACCGTCAGATAACGATCCGCCAGCACATAACCTTTCGCCAGGGAATCCTGGGCCAGTTCGGTCACTTCGCCGCGATACATGGCAAAATTTGCGCCCAATTGCCAGCGAAAGCTTTGCGTTTCAACCGGCATCAAGGTCAGAATGGCTTCCACGCCCCGGTTTTGCACGGTTCCGGCATTGACAATTCTAGAAGAGTAGCCACTCGCGGTGCTGATTGGGATAGATAAAATCTGGTTTTCAGTAGTGGTTTGAAAAACCGTGGCATCCAAGCCGACGCGATTTTTGAAAAAACGCAGATCGAATCCGGCCTCGAGCCCAGTGGTCAACTCAGATTGCAGATCAGATTTAGCCAAATTCGGTGATTCAGAGGAAGTCGGAATTCCCCAAACCGGCGTTTGTGCCATGTAAACCGTTTGCAATTGGTATGGGTCGGGGTCGCTGCCGGTGCGCGCGTAGCTCAGGCGCACTTGCGCAAGGGAAAGCACGCCTTCAGGATTGGCGCTAAAAGCCTCGCTCAGCACAGCACTTAAGCTTGCAGAATAAGATAAATTACTGCGATTTTCTCTTGGCAAAGCGCTCAACCAGTCATTCCGGGCGTTCAGATCAAGGTAAATGAATTTTTTCAAAGCTAGATTCGCGAAAGCATAGGCACTTTGGATGCGTTTCTCGGAACGAAAATTGTAAGATTCCAGCGGCAGGCGTGAATTTGATAAAGTATAAATGTCGGGCAGGGTCAGTTCCGGCGCACCGAGGTCGGAAATGCGCAGATTCTGGTGCATCTGGCTACCACCAATGCCCGCAAAAATGCTGAAATCATCCGAAAATTGCTTGCTGACGTTCAACATCAGGTCGGCGTTGATTTCTTCAAACGAAATTTCCTCCTCCCGGTAGCCGCCGCGCGGGAAGGCTTGAGCACTGAAGCCCCGCTTGCGTCCGCGAAATTCATTGCTTACATCCGTGCCCAAGCGCGTGAGCAGGCTTAGCCAGGGCTTGACTTGCCAGGTCAGGGAAGCATTGCCGTACAAACGATCCAATTCCTGGCTGTTTTCGTTTTCGATCAGCGTGAAATAAGGATTATCCAGATAAGTGTAGTTGAAATTATATTGATTTTGTCCAACGCGATTTGCCTGCCAAAAGTCGCGCAGCGATTCCACATTTACACTTCGCGGAAGCCCGCCGTTGAAGAGATACATTACATTTCCTGAGCCTTCGCCGAGGGCAGGACGATTGTAATTATCGCCTCGCAAATAATTGATCGTGGCCCGAGCCTGAATATTATCGCTTAATTCATACCCGCCAGTCAAAGCCAGCGAATTTCTTTGCAAACCGGCATTTGGCAAGATGCCTTTCTGATTCGCAAAAGTGTAGGACATCCGAAAATGCCCGCGTTCATTACCTCCGGAAACAGCGAGATTGTAAGCTTGCGTCAAACCGGTTTCAAAAAAATCACGCACATTATTTGGATACGCCTGCCACAGCGTGGAGTCAATCGTGCCGCGGTTTTCGAGTTGCTTCTCAAGATTTACATTACCTATTGCAGGAAATAAATTACCCACATCGCCGCCGCGAAAACCATTGGCCGTGGGTGAATTGAATTGTCGAATTCGTTGCCCGGAAAACATCGGACCCCAGCTTTCATCCACCCCGTCGTTCAGGCCGCCGCCATTACCATCTACAAAATCAAATTGTCCTTCCAAGCCTTGTCCGTACTGGTTTTGGAAGCTTGACAAACGCAATGGTGTTTCAAACAACACACCGGAATTGAAAGAGACGCCAATACCACGCGTGTGCTTGCCCGTGCGGGTAGTGATAGCGATCACGCCATTGGAGCCGCGAGCACCGTAAAGCGCCGCCGCATTCGCACCTTTTAAAACCGTAACCGATTCGACATCTTCGGGATTAATAAAACCGGCCGCATTGCCATAGTCCACATCCTGATAGCCACGCCCGAAGGAATTGAAAGATTGATTGCTGATGGGCACGCCGTCGATGACGAATAAAGGCTGGTTATTGGCAAGATTCAGCGAGCGTTGACCACGAATCGTCGCAAAGGCAGAGCTGCCAAGCCCGGAGGGTAGATTCGTCACATTCAAACCAGCACTTTTCGCGGAAAGCGTATTGACAAAATTAATATCGCGGGCTTTGTCGAGTTCCCGACCGTTGATGTATTGCACGGCGTAACCCAGCGTGGTTTCCTTGCGGGCAAAGCCAAGCGCCGTAGCCACATCAGTGTTCAGATTCATCAAATCTTCCTCCAACTGTACATTTACAATGGTACGCAAAGACGCCTCCGCCTCTTTTTTTCGAAAGCCAGGTAAGGTGAAAACGAGCATTACCTCGCGGCGCTCCATTTGAATGGTATATTTGCCTTCTGCATCGGTGAGCACGGATTTATCTTTGCCTTTGACCGTGACTACTACGCCGGCTAATGCTTCACCCGTGAGTGCTTCGGTCACTGTGCCTCGCACCAGACGTTGCGCATGGAGTTGATTGGCAAAAACCAAAACGGAAATTGTAAGGAAAATTTTTAATACGAAGCCGGAAGCACGCTTCCAACTTGTGTTTGGAAAGGGAAAATTCATACTTTAATCGGTTTTGAGATAGCCATTCCTCACCTCCATAAAATACTTGGCAGATGGAGAGCTTGGGCTTTAGTTTCGCGAAAGTACGTTTTTCAACGACTTTAACGAGTGTGTTTTACGGATGTAAACGTTTAAAAGAGGGAGTGGCGTGTCTGAGATAGCATTTGATTTTAAATCAAGAGCAATGAAGAACACGCGCCACCTTTTATTGCTTGGCCAGTTCTGACAAAATTTCCACGGTATAGTCCACTTCCTGCTCAGTGGTGTATAAGGAAATTCCAAGACGGGTAACGCCTCCTTTTTCAAGCAAGCCCAGCACTTCCGTAGTACGGATGGCATAGAAATGCCCGTCCCAGGCGCAAATATTGTGTGCAGCCAGAAAACGGCACACATCATCGGGGCGACGCCCTTCCACAGTAATCGCCAGCGTCGGGGCTCGCACCGTCATATCCATGGTTGGCCCATATATCCGGATACCACTTATTTCTTCCAGTTTGTCATACAATTTTTTCACCAATGTATGCTCATGTTTGCTGATGTTCAGCATGGCGCTTTGCAACTTATCATGCAATGATTTGCCTTTGCCAAGGCTGGCAATGAATTTCACAGCGGCATTCACCCCTGCAATTGCGGCGTGATTCAATGTTCCTGTTTCAATACTGAAAGGTGCATGTTGATAGGCAGTACGCAATCGATCAGTGGGCAAGCGATCCAGTAAGCCTGGCTTGGAATACAAAACCCCAACATGCGGTCCGTAATATTTATAAGCCGAACACAGCAGAAAATCACACCCGATAGCTTGTACATCCATTGGCAAATGAGGGGCATAGTGTACTGCATCCAACAGCAGCCAGGCACCCACCTGATGGGTGAGTTGGCGAATCAGGTGCACGTCATTGACCGTGCCCAGAATATTGGACGCATAGCCCATCGCCACCAGGCGTGTGCGCTCATTAATCTTGCTTTCAAAATCCTCATAATCCAGAATGCCGCTCTCCAGTAGCCGTACCTCGCGCACAATAATGCCGCGTTCGCGCAACGCGAGCCAGGGACCGCGGTTGGACTCATGGTCGAGTTGGGTAATGAGAATTTCATCCCCGGGCTGCAACACCTTACCAATGGCGCGGCTCAGCGAGAAATTCAGCGTAGTCATGTTCTGACCGAAAGAGATAGTGTACTCCCCTTCAGCACCCAGGAAAACTGCCAGATTTTTGCGGGTATTTTCCAGAATTTCGTCGGTTTCGTGCGTAGTGACGAACTGCCCATGAGAATTGGCATTGGAGGTTTTATAATAATCAGAAATCGCATCGATGACCATTTGAGGTACCTGTGTGCCCGCAGGGCCATCCAGGAAAATCAGAGGTTTGTCTTTATGCAGGCGTTGCAGCGCCGGAAATTGCTGGCGAATGGACTCGTTCATGTCAGTTTTATTTTTCTTGCAATTATTCTGCCAAGATAACTTTTCCAGAGAATTTTCCCGCCTCGGATAGGGAAGAAATCCACTATTTATAAAAGGAAGTAAATTTCACTTTGGCAAAAAGAAATAATTAAATACAGCGCTTGACTTTTGCCAGTAATTTTATTTTATGCAAACAAAAGCAATACTTTAAACATGGTTATTTTTTTTTAAATGCTTTTGTCGACAGAATCAAAAGTTATTTAATATTGAATAAAACATTAGCTTAATTATTAATATTTTGACCCCTAAAATATTCTCGCTATTATATTTTACCTGAGAAAAATAATAATTTCAATTGCTGGAAGTCAAAAAATTATTAACTTTACCCAGTGTAATATTTTGCGTGGCTTTACCCTTTCGATCCCTTCTAATCACGCAATCTTGGATTCCGATCTACCCTTTAGGGCTGGTGTGTCACGTCACGACGTACATTGACGCTATTTACGTATATTTCTGAGAATGATAAGATGACAGAACCGAAATAACACGGCAACTGTGGACTGAGAGCTTGTCATTTTGATAAACTTTTCCACATTCCCGTTACCAATATGCTAAATTAAAGTCAAAACATAAAACTCTTTACACTAAAGATTCTCGCTATGAGCAAAGCTTTTACCCTGCACTTTGTCTTTATTTTCCTGCTTTTCAGCAACCTGACCCAGGCGCAGTCCATCTGGCCCGGAGATATCAATAACAATGGCATTGTCAACTGTGCAGATGTCCTTTACTGGGGTGTAGCCTATGGCAAATCTGGTCCATTGCGTACTCCTCAAAGCACCAATTGGCAGGCACAGCCAATGCCAACTCTCTGGAATTGGGCTTTTCCTGACATCAGCATGAACTATGCATATGCCGATGCCAACGGAGATGGCAAAATTGACCTTAAGGATGCCACAGAAGGTATAGAAAAGAATTTTTTTAAAACCCATGGCAATCCTTCTCCCGAGCGGTTTAGCAATTTATCTTCTCTTGCCAGAACAAATGTTGAAGTAAGTTCGGATGTACAGGAATCCTACCCTAATGAAACAATTTCGGTAGAAGTTTCGCTCTCGGGCAGCTCTTCATTAACAAATGGTGATTTTCAGGGAATTGCCATTGTAATTGGCTACAATTCATCTTTGGTAACATCTAACAGCTTTGCTTTTGAACAAGATCAAGGATTAGCAACTCATGCTGCAAATGCTTTTATGCTGGCAAAAAACAATCCGGTCAAAGGTGAAATTGAAATTGCACTGACAAGACTAAATGGAACAGAAATCTTCCGCAGAGGCACAGGAAAACTAGGGAAATTTGCTTTCCAGGTCGCGAATGTAAATGGCACTCACAATCTGGATTTCCAGATCAAAAGTGTTGCTTATATCGATGACGATTTGAATCTGTTTTCTGTCAATACTAAAAACGAAGCAGCAATTGTTATCGTGGGCGGTGAAGGCGAAGAAAATGGCGGCTGCCCAAACGTCATCAATCCTGTTTGCGGCAGCGATGGCAAAGTATATTTGAACAGCTGTTACGCGGAGGCGGCAGGTATAACCAGCTATACGCCAGGCGTTTGCAATCCTGATTGCGTCGATCCCACTCAAATCAATCCTGATGCGGTTTGTCCGGCCGTATATGACCCGGTCTGTGGCTGTAATGGCGTCACTTATGCCAATGCTTGCCAAGCAGAAGCAGCAGGTGTTATTTCTTATACCAGCGGGCCTTGCAGCCAAAATAATACCAGTTGCTACGATCCTACGCTGATTGTGACTTCCTCCTCCACCACGGTGAATGAAACAACAGGTATTATTACCATCAATTGCCCCGAAAATTACGACCCGGTTTGCGGTTGTAATGGCGTGACTTATCCCAATGCCTGCACGGCGGAAGCCAATGGTGTGGCCTTTTATACAAAAGGCACCTGTGATGCAGAATGTGTGAACCCTGCCGATATGAATCCCGATGCGGTTTGTACCTTGCAATACGATCCGGTCTGTGGCTGCAATGGGGTAACCTACGGAAATGCGTGTGTGGCAGAAGCTGCGGGGATTGTTTCCTACACGCCTGGCGTTTGCGGAAGTCTCTCTGAATGGTGCGAAAAAGCAATACCCCTTACTTGCGGCGACTTTCTGTCGAGTGAAACGACCACTAATGCCGGCAATAATATTGGCAGCTATCCTTGCAGCAATAAATTGTACAATGGCCCGGAACGGGTTTATATCATCAATAAAACTTCAGCAGGCGATTTACAAATAGGGCTGGAAATTATTACGCCGAATCTAGATCTCGATCTTTTCTTACTAGCATCAAATTGTAATCAAATAACCTGCTTAAAATCCAGTACGACCAGTAATACCAATACTAACAACGAAGGCATTGTGCTGGAGGATGCTCCAATCGGCACCTACTACCTTGTGGTGGACGGCGCTGCCGCCGGGCAATATCGGCTGGAATTAAGCTGTGGGTATCTGGACTGTAACGATGCCGTACAATTAACTTGCGGTGAAACTTATAATGGCAATAACGCCAATGGCGAAGATAATGTCTCGCTTTACGGTTGTTCCGGCAACGTGCTGAATGTGGAAAATAATGGTCCGGAAATGGTACATTATTTCACCATTACGCAAGCTGGGGAAGTCACTATTCGATTGACGAATTTATCAGCTAATCTGGAGCTTTTCCTGCTGAGTGCTTGTGATCGCGGTGCTTGCCTAAATTTCAGTCAAAATGGTGGAAATAATAATGAAATCATTACCACTTACTTACCGGCCGGTACCTACTATGTAGTTGTTGATGGCTATAACGGCGCCACTTCCAATTATAAACTCACGGTAGAATGTACTTCTGCCTGTAATATCGGGTTGGATTTGAGTGCAAACGCAACAGATTGTGGTCAGAATAACGGCTCCATTGCGGTTTCCATCAATGGCGGATCGCCCGGATTTTATGTATCTATAACAGGCCCCATTTCAGGAAGCTATTCTACCAACAGCCGTACCAGCACTATCAAGAATTTGCCGGCAGGTACTTATAAAATCACCATTACCGATTGCAAAGGTTGCAAGGTAACCAAAGAAATCACGGTTGGCTCCGGCGGTAATCTTGCAGCCGAAACGGTAGTCACCAATGCCGCCTGTGGGCAACTCGGCAAGATAAAAGTGACCGTTTATAACGGAACTGGACCTTATAAAATCTATGTCACTGGCGCGGATAATGGCAATTTCATCGCCAATAGTTCTTCTTTTACGCTGAGCGAACTGATCGCCGGCACTTACAATTTATATATTGTAGATGCCAATGGATGCTCGGTTTCCAAAACTGTAATAGTCGGTGAAAACGGCAGCAATTTCTATTTCAATGCCACCCCAAATCCGGCTGCCTGCGAAAGCCCAGGCTCTATCTCTGTCAAAACATTTAATGGATCTGGCCCTTACAAAATCAAAGTTTCCGGGCCAAAGAGCGGTACCGCTACTTCCAACAGTTCTTTGTTCAATATTGTAAACCTGCCTCCAGGCACCTATACGGTTACAATCGAAGCTGCCAATGGCTGCTCCTACACCAAAACTGTCACCGTTACTACCAATGAGTTGGCATTTTCTGTCCTTCAGCAGGAAAGCACTTGCACAAGTACCGGAAGCGTGACCGTTAATATCTCCAGTGGTAAGCCCGGATTCATGATTATCTGGAACGGACCGGTGAGCGATACGATCAATACCAACAGCACTAATTATACCCTGCCCGATCTTCCTCCGGGCACTTACACTATCACGGTAAAAGACGCCAACTGGTGCGTGGTTACTAAAACCATCCAGATTGCCGGAAACACTGGTGGTTTTGATGTGTTGCTTGATCCGGGAGACGGCGCCTGCGAAGCAAATGCCATTATTGGCGTGAAGATAATCGGCGGTAAAAAGCCTTACAATGTGTACTGGTTTGGACCGGTGACCGGTGACTCCTATCTGAATGCTTCTGAGTTTGACATCACCGATCTGCCAGCGGGTACCTACACCGTCAAAGTAGTGGACGCCAATGGCTGCGAAGTCATCCGAACCACGCAGGTTTCTATTGGCGAGAGTGACCTGGCGATTGGTGCATCCTTAACAAACGGCATTTGCGGAAGCAATAACACGATCATAGTGAGCATTTTTGGCGGCAAGCCAAGTTACACAGTTATGTGGAACGGTCCGACCAATGGACAGGCAAACACGAGCGGCACTACTTTCCAAATCCCGAATTTACCGCCAGGCACTTATAGCCTCCAGGTGAAAGATGCCAACTGGTGTGTAGCTTTCAAAACGATCACGATTCTACCAAGCACGGTCAACCTGTTTACCCATATAGTAACCAATGGTAATTGTGAAATGCCGGGTTCGATCAAGGTCACTTTCACTGGCGGGATGCCAAATTATAAAGTCACCTGGACAGGGCCGAAAAACGGCTCCATCACCACTGGTGGTAGTATGTACACCATTGACAATTTACCCGCCGGCAATTACACTGTGTCTGTGACGGATTCAAAAGGCTGTACGGATACAAAAAATATTCAGGTAGTGGTCACCGAAAGCAGTCTGTCCATCAATGCTTCGCTGATCGTCAATGCCTGTGGACAATACAATACCATTTGGGTAGATGTGACCGGCGGAACGCCAAGCTATATGATCTCCTGGGAAGGTCCGCAAAATGGCTCTAAAACCACTAGCAATCAAGGCTTTGAAATTATGGATTTACCTCCGGGCAAATATACCATCACGGTGAAAGATGCCAATCTGTGCATTGTTTCCACCATGATCATGGTATTTGAAGTGCCGGGTAATTTATTTGAAGCAACTCCGAAAAATGGCGTTTGCGAAGGCCCCGGCTCCATTAAGTTGAATTTTACCGGTGGAACGGCGCCTTACGAAGTTAAATGGACAGGTCCTCAAAACGGCAATGCTGCCGTGAACAGCAATATGTACGAAATTACCGGGCTCGCAGCGGGAACCTACACCATTGATGTAAAAGACAAAAACAATTGTACTGATCGTAAAACGGTTCAGATTACTCATGCAGAAAGTGATTTGAGCATGACAGCCACACTGGTCAATGGCGCCTGTGGTTCTACCGGCAAGATCAAAGTGAATATTTTCGGTGGTTCGGCGCCTTACACCGTTAGTTGGAGCGGAAATGCCAATGGCTCTGCCAACGTCACTTCAAATATGTACGAAATTATCGGACTTCCGGCAGGAACTTACACCATTTCGGTAAAAGATGCCAACTGGTGTTTTGTTTCCAAAACGGTACAAGTTCAAAACATAACCGGTGATCTGTTTACAACGGCTAAAACCAATGCTGTTTGTGAAACGCCCGGTTCGATCAAGCTGAATTTCACCGGTGGTGATCCTGTTTATCAAATTGTCTGGACGGGGCCATCTCCGGGCTCTGCCTCTACTTCCGGAAATATGTTTACAATCCCCAACCTGACACCAGGAACTTATACGGTCAAGGTAACGGACAATAATGGCTGCACCGATAACGAAACGGTCGTCATTGAACAGGTAGAAGGCGGTATCAGCATTTCCACAGCGCTGATCGTCAACGTCTGTGGTCAGTACAATACTATTTGGGTGGACATCACCGGGGGTACGCCAACGTACACCGTTGTTTGGGAAGGCCCCGAAAACGGAATGGAAACTACTGATAATGAAGGTTTTGAAATTCGAGACTTGCCTCCTGGCAAGTACACCATTACCGTCAAGGATATGAACTGGTGCTTTGTCTCGGAAATGGTGATGGTCTTTGAAACTCCGGCAGAAATTTTCACGGCCATAGCCATTGACGCCACTTGCACCGAAGAGGGCTCTATTTCAATAGATTTGACAGGAACGCCTAATTATACGATCGCATGGTCGGGTCAGGAGACCGGAGATGCAACGGCTACAGGAAATTCTCACACAATAACTAATTTAACACCAGGCAATTACACCATCACTGTCACCGACGCCAATGGTTGTGTGGAAACACAAAATATCATATTGGGAATCGATTGTGATGAGGTTTGTGAAGGTCTGACTTCGGATGATTGCTTACCCGAAGTGAACGCGATTTTCTTTGGTTGCGATTCAGTACTGGTTTGCTCTGCAAAAGACCTTTCCAATGTGGTGCTGGATCTGGGTATGCCTGGTTTCCAGAATTTTGACACCGATATCAAATTTGACGGTTTATCAGGTCTGAGCCGCGGATTTTCCGGCGATGGCATTAATGGCGTCTGGATCAAATCAGGTTGTAACAGCAGCGACGACTGCCCGGGTTGCGGCGAGTATATTGCCAATCCGAATGGACCCTGCAATGATTGCTCTGGTTTAGTGGCTACTATTACAGGTGTGAACGGCGACCAAACAGAACTTGGTAAAATCAATATCAATATCACCGCCGGAGCAGCGCCGTTTACCATAGAATTGACTGCCAACGGTTCCACATCCAGTTTCACTGCCACGAGCATCGGTTTAGTAGAAATTTCCAACTTGCCGGCTGGAAATTATATTGTAAAAGTGACCGATAACAATGGCTGCAGCATTAGCGGTAATACCACCATTACGATTACAGAAAACATTGTAAGCATTACAGCTTCACAAACCGGTAATACTTGCGGCACTACCGGTTCGATTCTGATCAACATCACCGGCGGTACGCCCAATTATACGATAGCCTGGTCGGGCGGCGGCATCATCGGTTCGGCGATGACCAGCGGCACCAGCGTTACGATTCAAAGCCTGCCTCCGGGCACTTACACAGTCACCGTAACCAGCCAAAACGGCACTTCCGATTCGGAAACGATACAGGTATTCGCCAGTCCGAGCGCATTGAGCATCTCCGCGTCCGTAGTAAACGGCACTTGCGGTCAGAATGGGCAGCTTCAAATTTCAATATCGGGAGGCACGGGTCCATTTATGATCGAATGGATAGGACCAAGCAATAATTCCACAACGGTAAACGGAACTTCTTACACGATTCCCAACCTGCCAAGTGGTACTTACACGGTGAAAGTTACTGAAAATGGCGGTTGCAGCCAGACAAAGACGATGAGCGTGACCAATTCCAACCAGCAGCCGGTAGCAAATTTTGCTTATTCGGTGAATGGTACGACGGTTACCTTTATCAATCAGTCTTCGCCAGGTACTTACAGCTGGAATTTCGGAGATAATGGCAATGCCAATACTTCGAATCCGTCGCATGTATTTGGCAACAATAACACTTATGAAGTGTGCCTCACCGTGACCAATAGCTGCGGCTCACAGACGACCTGCAAAACAGTAACCGTAGGTGTTCCAAATAGTACCGCCCTGATTGATGTACAGGATCTTGCCGGCGGAACTGGCTCGACAATTTATGTGCCGGTTACCATTGAAAATTGCATTAGCAATTCCCTGGTTTCTTTTGCCGGTTCATTGAACATCAGCAATCCGGCGATTGCAACGATCACAGGTATTCTGCCCGGTTCCATGTCGCCGCAATACAACGCAACCAACAAGACGTTCAGCTACTTCAACAATAGCGGTAGCGGTATTCCTTGCGGCCCGGGGCAAATCCTGTTTTATGTAATCGTACAAGTGACTGGAAATCAGGGCGCTTCCGCAGTGCTGAATATCACCGGTACGCCATTGGCGATTGAACTGGGCGGCATGAGCAATGGTACGCCCTCATCCCTGCCTTACACCATTTCTTCGGGCATTATTTCTGTTGCCAATCTGGCGAAAATTGCGGGGAATATTACAACTTACTGGGGTGTTGGTTTGCCACGGGTAGAAGTGACCGCTACACATGGGAATGCTAGCCTGATGAAAGAAACTGATCAAAATGGTCGCTACGAACTACCCGCATTGCCGCTGGGTGAAAGGTACACCGTAGAACCAAAGCGCAACACGCTTGCAGAGAACGGACTTTCCACTTACGCGCTCTTCGCGGGGCAACGCTTTATCCTTGGCATGGAACCACAGGAAATTGTATCTCCATACCAGATCATTGCCGGCGATGCCAACTGTGATGGTCAGTTTTCAACGCTTGATCTGTTCTTGATTCAGCGCATCATCATCGGTGTAAGTCAGAATTTTGGCGATTGCCCGTCCTGGGTGTTTGTAAAATCCGGTCAATTTATGCCCACCGAATTTACTGCAACGAATGTGTTCCCTTACCACAACTGTGATACATTAATGTTGATAAAGGACACGATCTCCGATTTTGTAGGCGTAAAAGTGGGCGATATTCTCGGACATGCCAATCCAAACTCAGCGTACGCAGAAATTACCGCGCCACGAAGCAATAGAAAATTGCAATTATACGCTAGAAATCAGGCACTTAGTACAGGTGAACTCCTGGAGATTCCGGTGACAAGCAGTAATTTCAATCAGATTGCCAGCTATCAGATGGGACTCGCATTCGACATTTCGAAATTAGAATTTGTTGACATTATACCGTCGAAACATCCGGCGCTAGCCCAAGTGGCAATTGGTAAAACCGATGTTGCCGATGGTGTTCTGCGCTTGAGCTGGTTCGACCTCCGTGGCGAGGGTATCACCGTTCAACCGGATGAAGTGCTGTTTACCTTGCGTTTCCGTGTCCTTAGCAGTATTGACCATCTGGCGGAGGTGCTGGAAGCCAATTCCCGCTACCTGCACGCAGAAGCACACAAATTTGATACCGAACAACTTGATATTGAATTCAATGTGGAAGGTAGTGCTGTCATTGGAGCAGGCAACGAACCTGCAATCAGCTACAAACTTTACCAAAACGTGCCGAACCCGTTCCGTCAGCAAACATACATTGGTTTTGATTTGCCTGCGGATATGCAAGCTGATTTGATTATCTTTGACCAATTGGGCAAAATGGTAAAAACGTATAACGGTGACTTCACGCGCGGTTACAATCGCATCGAGATACCGCAGCAATCGCTTAGTGCGGGCGTGTATTACTACACCTTGCGTACTGCTGATTTTGCCGATACGAAGAGCATGATTATTCTGGAATAAATATTCCCAAACCGATTGTCGGAGCACGGCTTTGTGTGGGAACAGCTACACAAAGCCGTCTTCGTCTGTTACTCCACTGTTCCAAATTTTAGGGCGGCGATGTTCAATAAGATTTAGTTCATCACCGTTAAGGAGTACAAAGCACTTTGAACCGGCTTATGAAAAAAATGAAGTTTATTGTCAGCTTTTGGGCTTTGCTGGCAATTGTACCATTATTCGCACAACCCTCGATTACGCTTCAATTGCCTGATACCGTTGCAAACAGCGGAGATACGCTGCTGCTGGATATTACTGCCCGGCAGTTCAACCAGATCGTAAGCGTCCAGTTTTCCATCAATTTCGATCCCGACGTTATTAGATACGTCTCTTTTGAACAGACGAATCTCCCTTTCATCGCTATCGGCAATAATGACGCAGCAAACGGAAATCTCCGGGTTTCCTGGTTTGACATTCAGGGTGCAGGTGTAACGATACCGAATGGCAGTTCAATAATTCGACTCAAGTTTTTTGCAAACGGCGATGCCGGAGACGTTTCCAATGTCAATATTTCCGGGACGCCCCTGGCAATTCAGGTCTTTCAGGCAACCGGTGAACCTAACAAATTTGAAGATGTCACCGTCAATCAACTCAATGGTCTGGTAGCCATAGCCGGAGGTTTTGGTGTCATTTTCAACGTAAAAGATGTGAGCTGTATCAACGGTGAGAATGGAGCGATCACCGCTACGGTGGTCGGAGCATCCAATAATACTGGCATTTCTTGGACCGGGCCGGATAATTTTCAATCCCAAAACGAAGATATTTCCGGACTTCGCGCTGGTGCATATACTTTTGAAATTCGGGATGAGAATGGCTCGTTGCTGCTGGATTCTACACTTGTAGTTGGGCAGCCAACTGCCGCACTGGAAATTGATACTTTGATTGTGAATAACGCTTCCTGCTCCGTACCCTCTGGTTCTGCTGTGGTCAATGTTTCCGGTGGTACTGCGCCCTATCGTTATAATATTGGTCGAGGTTTTACTAATAGTAACCAGTTCAACAACCTTGCTCCGGACAATTACAGCCTGGTGGTACGTGACACCAATGACTGCCAGGCGACGGCGAATTTTATCATCGAAGCAAATGACGCGCCGGAACTCAACTTGCCGGATACTTTGTCCTTTTGCGAAGGTGAAAATTTGATGCTTGATGCAGGAATGTTCAACAGCTACCTATGGTCAACCGGAGCTACCACCCGCTCGATTTCTGTGAACCAACCCGGGGCTTACAGCGTGACCGTCGGCGATGCGCCCGAGTGTGTGGCTTCTGATACGATTCAGGTAGTTTCCGGTGCAATGCTTCAGGTAAGTATATCAGCAACCGATACTACCATTTGCCCTGGAAAACTGACACAATTGATCGCTGCCGGGGGGGATACCTATCAATGGATAGATCCGACCGGTACCCTAAGCGCAACCAATACCTCTAGCCCCTTTGCAAGACCTTTGGAACCAACCACTTATACAGTTAGGGTTTCTAATGGTTGTGGTACGGCCGAAGCTTCCATCCGTATTGATTTTTATGAAATTACCTCCAGCGCCATGCCAGATACCAGCATCAACCTGGGCGAAACCCTGCAACTCAGAGCGACCGGCGGGGTGGAATATTTCTGGTTTCTGTCGGAATATACGGTGAGTGATAACTCCATTCCTAACCCAACGACGATGCCAGAGGACAGCACCTCTTATTTTGTTCGAATCACCGATGCAAATGGATGCGAGAAATTTGACACGATTAATGTAGCCGTAATCATACCGCTTGATATCCTGGCTGTAAATCTCATCACACCAAACGGTGATGGTAAAAACGACACCCTCTTCTTCGGCGATATTTCCGAATACGGGTTCAACGAGCTGAAAGTCTATAACCGCTGGGGCGACCTGCTTTACCAAAAGCAAAATTACCAGTCTGATAATGAGCGCTTTGACGGCACTTACAAGGGCAAACTGTTGCCAACGGGCACCTATTTCTACGTGCTATCTTTTGGCAATGGAGAAATCAAACAAACGCTGACCATTTTACGGGAATAGCTTGTATTTGACAAAAACAGCCATTTTCTAAAAATGCAAATTCCAAAGCCGATGCGATATACTTTACTCATTTTTATCTCTTTTCCTTTTTTTGGCTACAGCCAGCAATTGCCTGACCTTAGCCCTTTTGGCGAGTTGGCTTTCGCCTGGAACCCTGCAATGACGGCGCCCTACGATTTCTGGGAAGTTTCAGCAAATTATCGCCAGCAATGGTTTGGTTTTGACAATGCGCCCAGCACTGCCATGATTTCCGCGCAATACCCGTTCGAACGGGAAAACATGAGCATTGGCGGGGTTTTCACGCATGATCGCATCCAACCGCTGAAGTTTTCCACACTGGCTTTTACTTACGCTTACCGTTTCAAACTCGGATTTAGTCGTTACGATCAAGGCTCCATCGGTGCGGTGGTAAATGCCAGTCATTATTTTGTAGATGCGCTGGAAATTGTGGTCAATGACCCCGACGATCAGCTTATCCCTGTGGGTGAAAGCAGTAAAGTTGGATTGAATGCCGGTGCGGGTTTTTTCTACACCACTTACGCGGGTGCGCGTCGCCGGCGCTACGATTCGGAGAATGCTTTTTTCTTTGGCGGCGCCGTGCAACAGGTTTTCCCGGCAAAATTGATTCTTGAAGAAGGCAATACATTGGCCAACTGGCAACGCTCCATGCACGGCAATTTTATGGCCGGCGCTCGTTTGGTCAATAAAAATTTCTTCATCGAACCGGCAGCCTGGCTGAATTTCGGCAGCCCGAATATCACCAATTTCAATCTTCAGGTAAAAATGGAAAAACCCGAAGCCTTCTGGACGGCGATTACTTATTCAACCAATAATACCCTGGCTTTGCAGGTGGGCGTCATTACCCTGAGTAATTTCGCCAAGGACAGCTACTGGCGCATCGGCGCGCTGGGTTCTTACAACATCAGTGATTTTGGGCAATACCGGGGCTTGGGCATGGAATTGCTCGTCGCATATCGGCTGGTACAGTAATCTTCAGCTAAACCGACCAGATTCCAGGGTTTTTGCGGCTTTTTGAGCAAGATCAAGAATGACCGGAAGCAATTTTCCGAAGCGCTCATCTCGGGTGTGGCCTTTTTTCCAGCGGGCATAAATCTGCTGCACGATCACGGCATTTTTAAACAATCCGAAAATATAATAAAACAGAATTTTCGAGAGATCGCGACCGCTTTTAGCAGTATAGCGCTCGACGACTTCCCGGCGGCTCAGGTTTCCGGGCAGCCAGGTAATATTGAATTGCCAAAGTGTTTTCTCATCGGTGGCTTCCACCCAATAGGCCAGCGTCGCACCCAAATCCATCAGCGGATCGCCAACGGTCGCCATTTCCCAGTCCAAAACGCCCAGAATTTCGGGCAAATGCTCCGGATTCAGAATGACGTTGTCGTATTTGTAATCATTGTGTAACAAGGTAGCACCTTGGCTTTCGGGTTGATTTTTGCTTAACCAGTCTGCCACTACATCCATTTGTTCAATTTTATCAGTCTCCGCATTGTAATAGCGCTTGATCCAGCCTTCCACCTGGCGCTGCACGTAGCCTTCGGGCTTACCCAATTGAATCAAACCGGTCATTTCAATATCAAGTGCATGTAATTCCACCAGATTATCAACCAGCGCTGCCGAGGTTTGTCTTAGCACTTCCGGCGAAAGATGCATGCTCGGCGCATTGGTGGGCCGCAAAATGACACCACGGATTCGTTCCATGATATAAAATGGCGCCCCAAGCACGGTTTCATCTTCGCAGAAAACAATAGGCTGGGGAATTTTGGCATAGTGAGGTCGCAAAAGCGACAGCACCCGAAACTCCCGGCCCATATCGTGCCCGCCTCTGATATTCGCGCCGAAGGGTGGGCGGCGCAGCACGTATTCATTGTCGGAAGTTTTCAAACAGTAGGTCAGATTGGAAAAACCACCCGGAAACTGGGAAATTTCCAGCACAGGTCCTACTTCCGGGACATGCGCATTTAAATAAGTTTGAAGCGCCGCCAGATTGAGTTCTTCGCCCGGCCGAACGGCTTTGGTTGTATCAATTTTACGCTCAGACATATTATATGTAATAAAAATATTAATCTCGCTTGTCTATTTCTTGCGCAAATCCAATCCGTATTTTTTCAAAATACTCCGGGCAAGGCTTTGTTTGTGCACCTCATCCGCACCGTCCCAAATGCGTGCGCCGCGCTCGTGTCGGTAAATCATCGATAAAATAATGTCATCTGTAACGCCGAGAGCCCCGTGCACCTGGATCGCACGATCAAGCACTCGCAGCACCATATTGGCAGCATATAATTTAATCCCGGAAATTTGGTCGCGTACAGCTGCTTGCCCTAACTGATCAATTTGATGCGCTGTATTCAGCACCAACATCCTTGTAGCATCAATTTCTACGCGGCTTTCGGCGATAAACCCCTGGATAAACTGCTTCTCGCCAAGCATCACGCCATCTTCGATTTCACGAGTAGCCGCACGCCGGCACATCATATCAAATGCCTTTTCGGCAATGCCTACCCAACGCATGCAATGATGAATCCGGCCCGGCCCAAGTCGCTCCTGCGCTAATCGGAAGCCCTGCCCTTCTTCGCCGATGAGATAAGAAACCGGTACCCGACAATTATTAAACCGAATCTCAGCATGGCTAAACCAGCCCGCACCAGGCTCGCCAAACACAGGAATATTGCGTACCAGGTCAAAGCCTGGCGTATCCGTAGGTACCAGGATCATGCTTGCCCGCTGGTGCCGATGCGCATCGGGATTGGTCACAGCCATTACAATGGCAAAAGCCGCGCCATCCGCTGCGGAGGTAAACCATTTGTGCCCGGTGATCAGGTAGTCGTTGCCCTCACGGACAGCGGTGGTAGCCAGACGGGTCGGATTGGAACCAGCAAATTCCGGCTCGGTCATAGCGAAACAACTTCTGATTTGCCCGTCGAGCAAGGGTTGAAGAAACCGTTCCTTGATGCCGGCGGAGCCAAATTTACTGAGCAGTTCCATGTTCCCAATGTCCGGTGCCTGGCAGTTAAAAACATAATGCCCAAAAAAAGGCGCCCGGGCCATGACTTCACTCAGTTGTCCGAATTCGCAAAGCGTGAGTCCCCAACCACCTTCATTCTCTGGTAAATGCAGCCCCCAAAGCCCGGCCGATTTTACCTTCTGGCGTGTTTCGTCCAGTAGGCGAATAGTCTCGGGCAAAGAATGGTGAGAGAAACCCTCTTCAAGCGGAAGTAATTCATTTTCAACAAATTCCTGAACACGGGGAAGGAACTGCGCAAGCCGTTCGGTGGCAAAAATAGTTTCCATGTAGTGGCAATCGTCTGGTAAATAATTTATTACACAGAGCAAGATAAGCATTCACAAGCGGCCCATCAAAAGAAAAAAGCCAAGTTACCGGTCATATTTTTGCAAATTCAGCTCTTCGATCAGGTTGATCAGTTTTTCACCGTAGTACTTGTCAGTGGCATAGCCTGCTTTTTTCAGCCCCATCGCCCAGCCTTTATAGTCTTTTTTATCCAGTGTGTACAAATTCCGGTAACGGTCTGCTTGTAATAAATGGCTATGGGCGCGGTAGCTCTCCCAGGTTGATTTGTAAATCCTGAAAAAATCTTTGTGCGAATCGTCGGTATAATTGCTGCAATGCCCCTTCCTGCAGGTCCGGGAAAAACATTTGATCCCAAAATGATTATTGTTTTCCAAAGCTAGCCGGCTCTCACCTGCGTCGCTTTCGATCAGGCCCTGTGCCAGGATAATGCTGGCAGGAATGCCATATCGCTGCATCTCTGCCTGTGCAGCTTTGGCAAAGCGATCAACATATGCTTGTTGTTTCTGTCGCTTGATCTCCCGGGCGGTCCGGGAGTCTTTGGTGGCAAACTTTTCTTCGGTGTAGGTCATGTTGGAGTAGGTATTGCCCCAGTTTTCCTGGGCTTTTTCTTTTTTTTCTACAACTACCACCGGGCTTTCTTTCGCCTCTTCCACCAAAGACACATTCATCGCATTGCTTTCTTCTATTTCCGGAGATACTTCAACCGGATCTTCCGTTTCTGTAACTAATTGAGTCTGAATCCCGTTTAAATACAAATCAATGCTTAGATCTTTCCGATACACAACAAAAGCCAGGCAAGCCAGGAAACTAGTCTTCAGCCAGTGCCGCTTCACCTTTTTATTCAGGCGATGTTGTACAACCTTCATGCCCGTTTTTAAGTCTATTGGAGTTGAGGTAAATCTTTCATTCATGATAGGGTACGATTTTAATACCTCGAAATAAAACTATTTGTTTTTAATTTGCAAGTTTTTAAAAACTTTTTGTTTCAATTAAATTAAAAAAAGCCTCGCTCGGGAAGGGAAAGCCATTTAAACTTCCGTTAAAAACTAGTGTAGTTCGTTGGCTTCCATTACCTTTGCGGAAAATTTTGAAAAAATACGATCCATGAAAAAATTGTTTTTAGTGCTTTTGCTAGCGGGAGCCGCCATGAGTGTTTCTGCCCAAAAATACGGTCATCTCAACTTTGGCAACCTGATTGCCCTGATGCCCGAAACAAAAAAAGCGGACGAACAACTGAAAGTATTACGCGATTCTTTGGTTGCTAAAGGCGAAGTAATGGCGAAAGCCTTTCAGGAAAAATACATAGCAGCCCTGCAGGAAGTACAGGAAGGCAAACTTTCGCCCCTGCAACAACAAAAAATGCAAGAAGAACTCGAGAGAGAGCAGCAGAACCTCGCTAACTATGAGCAAGAGGTAGGACAGAAGGTACAAGCTAGAAGAGAAGAATTGCTGAAGCCAATTATTGACAAAGCCGAAAAGGCAATTGAGGATATCTCCAAAGAGAATGGCTACGTGTTGGTTTTTGATACGAGCGTATTCAATGCGGTACTTTTCGCACAGGAGTCGGATGATTTGATGCCTTTACTGAAAGCGAAACTAGGCTTACCCGACAAACCGGCTGCGGCCGCTGAGACAAAACAGTAAAACAAATTTGAGATTTGAAATAAGAGATTTAGAACGAGAAAATTGTTTTAAATCTCGTATTTCACCTTTGTTTTGGTTTGCATTTTCTGCTGCATTCGCAAGAAATTGTACAACATTCCCGAATCCAGTACACCTACCAGATGCCCTGCTTCGTTGTACACCGGGAAAATTGAGCTGCTATTTTGCTGCGTTTGTATAAAAACGTTTTTCAATGAATCGGTTACCAGCAAGGGCTCTTGTTTTTCCAGCATAAATTTTTCCACCGGCTGATCGAATGCCCTTTGTTTTACGGCTTTCATAATGTTTTCTTCGGTGAGCACACCTCGCGGTGTTTGCCAATTGTCAAACACCAGAAAGTTCTTTTCCCAGCCATGTGTGACCGCTTCGGCCACCATTTCCATCGAATCATTTAAATAAAACCGGGTAAAATTGGTTCGCACTACATTCGAAACGGTGAAATTGTCAAGTGCAGAATCCATGCGCACCATACGGTATTCATTGGCTGCCATAAAAAAGACGAAAACGCCAATAAAAGCAGTAATCGGGCTCGATTCCCAGATGCCATAAGCCAATAGCAGTACTGCAAAAAACTGTCCGGTGTAAGCTGCAATACGGGTCGCCCGTGTACGTCCCAAACGTATAGAGAGCAGTGCTCGCAGCACCCGTCCACCATCCATCGGGAATGCCGGGAGCAGATTAAAAACCGCCAGCATACCATTTAGAAAAATCAAGCCGAAAATGAAAAAATCGACCGGCGTGAGATCGCGTACAAAAACGTTATTAGAATTATTGAAAATGCTGAATAATTGTGCTCTTTGATCAACTGTAACTAATAAAAGGTAGGGTGACAAAATTGCCATAATGCCTATATTGACCAATGGACCAGCGATGGCCACATAGAATTCCTGCATGGGTTTTTCCGGCAGGCGGTCAAGCCGGGCCACGCCACCAATGGGCGACAGAATAATGTCACGAGTATTGACGCCGTATTTGCGGGCTGTAAGTGCATGCCCAAATTCGTGCATGACCACACAGACGAACAATGCCATGACAAACATGGCCGACCAGACGATGGAAGCCCAGTCCCAGTTTTCTCTAAAACCTACGTACAATACCCATACAAAAATCAGCCCAAAAGTCCAGTGAATCTGCACAGGAATGCCAAAGAATTTTGCAATCTGAAAGGAACCGCGCATTTAAGTTAGTTTCATGTTAGAGGTTTTTCAAGAAATGAAGCTGACCTCACTACTATTTCTGTAATAAATACCCAATCAAAACATAGATACCATAGGCAAAGTTTCAATCAAAATAAAAAAAGGCAGCCAGACAAAAATTGCTGCTGCCTCCCTTTGATTTATTCAACTCGTGTATAAAAATGAATGTTAAACTTTTTCAAGTGAACTGTTTGCCATCATTGGTTGGTAGAGCTGCCCTTCGAGTACAGCCCGCGAGATCACAATACGCTGTACCTCCGATGTACCTTCATAAATCTGGGTAATCTTGGCGTCGCGCATAAGGCGTTCAACATGGTATTCTTTCACAAAACCATAGCCACCGTGGATTTGTACGGCTTCTACCGTGTGTTTCATCGCCACTTCCGAAGCATAAAGCTTGGCCATCGAGCTGGCTGTGGCATAATCCATCCCCTGATCTTTCATCCAGGCAGAGCGATACACCAAGAGCTTTGCCGCTTCAATTTCAGTGGCCATGTCTGCCAGTTTGAATGCAATTGCTTGATGCTGACTGATCGGCTTGCCGAATGCCTTGCGTTCCTTGGAATAGTCAACGGACAATTCATAAGCGCCACCGGCGATGCCCAGCGCCTGAGCCGCAATACCAATACGCCCACCCGCCAGGGTTTTCATAGCAAATTTGAAACCAAATCCATCTTCGCCGATGCGGTTGGATTTTGGCACTTTTACATCCGTGTACATGATGGTATGTGTATCAGACGAGCGAATACCGAGTTTATCTTCTTTGGCGCCGATTACCACGCCATCCCAATCAGCTTCCACCAGCAGCGCATTGATACCGCGGTGTCCTTTTTCAGGATCGGTTTGGGCGATTACAATGTGCAACTTAGAAGTGCCGCCATTGGTAATCCAATTTTTGGTACCATTGAGGATATAATGATCCCCCATATCCACTGCCGTCGTGCGCTGACTTGTAGCATCGCTGCCCGCTTCGGGTTCGGAAAGGCAAAACGAGCCGATCCATTCGCCGCTGGCGAGTTTGGGCAGGTATTTTGCTTTTTGTTCTTCGGTACCGAATTTTTCAATCCCCCAGTTGACCAGAGAATTTTGCACCGACATGATCACCGAGCAGGAACTATCCACTTTGGAAATTTCTTCCATAGCCAGCACGTAGGAAAGCGTGTCCATACCACCACCCCCGTATTCTTCGGGCAACATCATACCGAAGAAGCCGAGTTCGGCCATTTTGCGCACCTGTTCGGTTGGGTATTGCATTTTAGAATCCCGCTCGATCACACCCGGCTTCAGCTCCATCTGAGCAAAGTCGCGCGCAGCCTGTTGTACCGCGAGATGTTCTTCACTAAGCTCAAAAAACATATTGGTTTTGATTTAGTTAGGTTGTCAAATTTTATTTGCCAGCGAATTTACGCTAATTTTTTAACAATCGCCAAGTGGAAAGGTTATCAATTCGCCGTATAAAAAGCACCCTTGTCCACAATTTCCAGAATGGTGCGGAAAGCCACAAATTTCCCCTGAAATTTTTCAGAGTGCTCCGCCTGCAATTTGGCAGCGAAATGAGCGTGATACTGTTGAAGCGTAGCCATATCAGCGGCATAGTACTGAATCGCGTATGTTACACCATCGGGTTCGTCCATACCCAGCAAGCGCCCCATGCGGTATTCCAGGAACAAACCCGTCGCCATCACATCCGGGATATGCACTTTTTGCATCCAGCTTACCCATGCTTCGTGCGATTCATGATCTATTTTTACCGTCACATTATATAATACCATA
>CAZGAU010000056.1:0-2953 GCA_964523725.1 uncultured Saprospiraceae bacterium | reverse complement strand
GCATTCAAGCGCTCATCAATTCTTTGATAACCGCGATCAATCTGGTGAATATTGTGAATCACACTTCTCCCGCGTGCCGACATTGCCGCCATAAGTAGTGCCACCCCCGCCCGGATATCGGGAGATGACATTTCAATACCGCGTAGCTGAAATCTTCTGTTCAAACCGATCACCGTGGCTCTATGTGGATCACAAAGAATAATCTGCGCCCCCATGTCAATCAGTTTATCCACAAAAAACAGGCGACTCTCGAACATTTTCTGGTGAATCAATACGCTGCCTTTTGCTTGGATTGCCAAGACCAACATGATACTCATTAAGTCGGGTGTAAAGCCGGGCCAGGGTGCATCATAAATCGTCAGGATCGAGCCATCCATAAAGGATTGAATTTCATATTCTTCCTGCGCCGGAATGTAAATATCGTCGCCGCGGATTTCCATATCCACGCCCATGCGCTCGAACATGCGCGGTATGATGCCTAGCTCATTTACCTGTGCGTTTTTGATGGTGATTTCCGATTGGGTCATCGCCGCCAAGCCAATAAAACTGCCGATTTCGATCATGTCGGGCAACATCCGGTGTTCGGTGCCACCCAGCGATTCTACCCCTTCGATGGTGAGCAAATTCGAGCCTACGCCGGAAATTTTAGCGCCCATGCGGTTCAGCATTTTACACAATTGCTGCACGTAAGGCTCGCAAGCCGCATTGTAAATTTCTGTCTTCCCCTCCGCCAGAACCGCCGCCATCACTACGTTTGCCGTACCCGTCACCGAAATTTCATCCATCAAAATATACTTACCCTTAAGCTTTGGCGCTTTTACATCATAATAATTTAATGTTTCATTATAATCAAAATTGGCGCCTAACTCTTCCAAGCCCAACAAGTGCGTATCCAGACGTCGCCGCCCGATTTTATCGCCGCCAGGCTTGGGCAGTACGGCCTTGCCATAACGCGCCAGCAGCGGACCGATGAGCATCACCGAACCCCTGATTCTATTGGCTTTCTTGCGAAAATCCTCGGTGTAGAGATAGTCGAGATTGACATCCTGCGCCGTAAATGCGTAGGTATCCTCGGTTTGCTTGCGCACTTCCACGCCCAGTCCCTGCAAGAGATCAATGAGTAGCAGCACATCCTGGATGGCAGGCAAATTGCTGATGGTCACGCGCTCCGGGGTGAGCAGCACCGCGCTGAGTATCTGCAAAGCCTCATTTTTCGCGCCCTGCGGGGTAATGTCTCCTTTTAACCGTTTTCCTCCAATGACTTCAAATGCGTCGAGATTCATGTAAAATTGGGTATTTGTAAGTTGTGATTTGGGTTGTTGTGATTTATAGTAAAATCGTCCTTCGTCAATCGTACTTAATTAATGCGCTTCATACCAACTCTCCCCAACTCCCATGCCCACTAGGATCGGCACTTTCAGGTTCGGCATCGCGTTTTTCATCTTATCTTCGATGATCGGTTTCACCTTTTCCACCTCGCCCTTTGGCACATCAAAAATCAATTCGTCGTGCACCTGCAGGATCATTTTGGTGGCGAAATTACCCTTTTTCAGCGCCTCGTGGATGTTGATCATCGCAATTTTAATCATGTCCGCCGCGGTGCCCTGAATCGGCGTATTGATCGCGATGCGCTCGGCGTTGCTGCGTTCCAGCGAGCTATTGGAATTGATATCCCGGAGGATTCGGCGACGCCCCATGAGGGTCATCACATAGCCATTTTTGCGCGCTTTTTCCACCGTATTTTCCATATAATGCTTCAAACCCTGGTATTGCTTGAAATATTGCTCGATCAACTCACTCGCTTCGGTGCGTTTGATACCTAATTGCCGGGACAAATTCGTGGCGCCAGCGCCGTATATAATACTGAAATTCACCGTCTTAGCGCGATAACGCTGCTCGGTGGTCACTTCGTCAAAAGGCACTTCAAAGACCTTGGCCGCCGTAGCCCGGTGAATATCCTGCCCCGACTGAAAGGCTTCGAGCATGGCTTCATCGCCGCTAATTTCGGCAATCAGGCGCAATTCGATTTGGGAATAATCCGCCGAAAGCAACAAATGATTCTCATCTCTTGGAATAAACGCCTCGCGCACGCGCGCGCCTTCCGGCGTACGAATGGGGATATTTTGCAAATTCGGATTGTTGGAACTCAGGCGGCCCGTGGCTGCCAGCGCCTGATTGAAAGAACTGTGAATACGCCCCGTACGCGGATTCACCATTTTGGGCAGGGCATCTACGTAAGTGGACTTTAACTTCGTTAAGCCCCGATGATTCAAAATATCGGCAGCGATTGGGAAATCGGTAGCCAGATCCGACAGCGTGTCTTCGTTGGTGCGGTACTGCCCGGTTTTGGTTTTCCGGCCGCCGGGGGCTTTGAGCTTGTCAAACAGAATTTCCCCGACCTGTTTGGGCGAACCGATATTGAATTTCACACCCGCTTTTTCGTAAATCGTTTCTTCCAGTTCCAGGATTTCCTTATCCAATTCTTTGGAGTATTCTGCCAAAAACTGAGAATCGATGCGAATACCTTCAAACTCCATATCCACCAGGGCTTTGATCATCGGCTCCTCAATGTCAAGATACAGTTTTTCCAGCTTTTCCTCGCGAAGCTTAGGCTCCAGGAATTCCTTTAATTGCAAGGTGATATCGGCGTCTTCGGCGGCGTAATCCTTCACTTCTTCCACTGGCACCTCACGCATGGTGATTTGGTTTTTGCCTTTACCAATAAGCGAGGTGATCGACACCGGCTGGTATTTCAAATACGTCTCCGCCAAATAATCCATGCCATGCCGCAACTCCGGCTCCAGCAGGTAATGCGCCACCATCGTATCAAAATAAGTGCCTTTCACTTCCACATCGTACCATTTCAGCACAATGGCGTCGTATTTGATATTCTGACCGATCTTGCGAATGTCCGGATTTTCTAATACCGGCTTGAATTCATGCACCAATTTCC
>CAZGAU010000055.1:26472-29214 GCA_964523725.1 uncultured Saprospiraceae bacterium | reverse complement strand
TAGTATCAAGAAACCAGTTTCCAGTCTATCACTTTTTTGAATAAAAAAAGGCGCTTAGTACACATTTTATGAATAAAATTGTTAAATTTGTTTAATGCCTTCATAAAATGTTGTATCCCAGATGAATAGCGTCGTCACCCAGCGTTTTATTAAATGCCATGATAAGCTTCGCGACGATAACCGCGTCCGCTCCAGTCGGCAGTTTGCCATATCTCTGGATTACCTGCCCCAAAGCCTCAGCGAAATCCTGAAAGGCAGGCGGGATGTCACCATTGAGTTGATACGTAAGGCGGTTGAAATGTATAAGGTTAATCCGGTTTTCCTATTTACTGGCGATGGTCCAATGTTTATGACCGAAGAAGACCACCATGATTTTCGAGTGCTCACAATCGTAACTAATTCCAAAGAGGACGAACGCATCGTGCATGTGCCGGTACCTGCGCAAGCGGGCTATGCCGGAGAGATTGCCAATCCATCTTTTATTCAGGAATTACCAACATTTACACTACCAGATTATAAATATAAAACTGGGACGCATCGCTCCTTCGATGTGGCAGGCGACAGTATGGAACCTACACTATTTGAAGGGGATAAGGTAGTGTGTAGTTATGTAGAGCCAACACTCTGGGAATCAACGATTAAAGATAATCATGTTTATGTAATAGTTACACAGGGCGATGTTGTTGTAAAAAGAGTTATTAATAAATTTTCGGAAGGTGAACTGCTGAAATTATACTCAGATAATGAATTTTATGAACCCTATCAGGTAACGATGAACGAGATTCGAGAGGTCTGGCTGGTACGCGCCAAAATCAGTCCTTTCCTGCCTTCTCCGCATCATTCCAATAACAATTTGGATGAAAAAATCGCGGAATTGAGAAATACGCTGGACGAACAGTCACAATTGATCCAAAATTTGAATATAAATATCGAAAAATTGCTACCTGGTAAAGGAATTCCGGGTTAATTTGTACTGTAACATTTAGAAAAAAATTATGGGAAAGCATCAAATCACAGGTAGAGTCGTATTTGAAAATATTGGTCCCGGCGTTTGGGGCATTATAGATAAAAAAGGCAAGGAATGGCGCCCCGTCAATATGCCCGAGCAGCTCAAGCACGTGGGCCGCGAAGTAACGGTCGTTGCTAAAGAAGTGGACGACATGTCTGTTTTTATGTGGGGTACGCCGGTGAAAATCATTTCATTCGAAACGATGACGCCTTAATTAAGATATTACCGATATTTTTCAACCAATCAAGATTGGTTGTTACCGCAGTACCTTCCACCACGGCGAAGGCGGTACATCCGGTACTTGTAGCATTTGCTGTTCTTGCAGATGTAATTTTAAAGCAACCTGCGCGGCGATGCCCGCTTCTTCCTCTTCTTTTTGTTTAATCAAATCCGGCGTGAAATATTGTTTTACAAAATTCGTGTCAAACTGCCCGGAAATAAAGGCGTCGTGTTCCATTACAAAGCGCCCGAAGGGTAGGGTAGTCTTCACACCTTTCACTTCATACATGCTGATGGCCTCGAGCATACGGCGAATAGCGGCATCTCGATTGACTCCCCAAACGATCAGTTTTGCCAGCAGCGGATCGTAATAAATGGGCACATCCAGCCCTTCCTCGTAGCCGTCATCCACACGGATATGCTCGCCCACCGGCGGACGGTACCGATCCAACTTTCCAACATTTGGTAAGAAATTATCCAGGGGATCTTCTGCAGTAACGCGCAATTCGATCGAATGCCCATTTATGCTTAAATCTTCTTGCTTGATACTCAAGGTTTCACCTCGAGCGATTCGAATTTGCTGCTCTACCAAATCTAGACCTGTAATAAATTCCGTGACCGGATGCTCCACCTGCAGGCGGGTATTCATTTCCAGGAAGTAAAAGTTGAGCTTGTCATCCATCAAAAACTCCACAGTACCTGCGCCCAGGTAATCGCAGGATTTTGCCACCATGACGGCAGCTTCGCCCATGGCTTTGCGGATTTCGGGCGTTAAAATTGCTGAAGGCGCTTCTTCCACCACTTTTTGGTGCCGACGCTGGATACTGCATTCACGTTCAAACAAATACAATACATTCCCGTGCGCATCCGCCAATACTTGTATTTCGATATGTCGCGGCGAAGTGACGAATTTTTCTATAAAAACCGAGCCGTCGCCAAACGAAGAAGTCGCCTCGCTGATCGCGCGCTCCATTTGTTCTTTTAATTCGGATTCCTCTTCCACCACGCGCATCCCTTTGCCACCGCCGCCGGCTGAGGCTTTGATCAGTACCGGATACCCTACTTCCTGCGCAACTTTTTTCGCTTCTTCAAAATCGCTGATCGCATGATCCACGCCGGGT
The DNA here is from genome assembly GCA_964523725.1 of uncultured Saprospiraceae bacterium. Lineage (GTDB taxonomy): Bacteria > Bacteroidota > Bacteroidia > Chitinophagales > Saprospiraceae > JADJNW01. Next base: position 26,865 of record CAZGAU010000055.1, on the reverse strand, counting down.
ACCATGGGCACATTGAATTTTTTCACCGCGTCCTTCGCCGCCAATTTGCTACCCATCATTTCAATGGCCTTGGGTTTTGGACCAATAAAAGTGATGCCATTATCTTCTGCCAATTGAGAAAAACCTGCATTCTCACTCAAAAAACCGTAACCAGGATGAATGCCATCTACGCCAAGTTCTTTCGCAATTTCTACAATTTTATCACCGCGCAAGTAAGAATCTTTCGAGGCTGCCAGACCCAGACACACCGCTTCATCCGCAAAGCGCACGTGCGGCATATGACGATCCGCTTCGGAATAAACAGCCACGGTTTTGATGCCCATTTTACGGGCGGAGCGCAGCACGCGCATCGCAATTTCGCCCCGGTTGGCAACTAGTATTTTTTTCATGATT
>CAZGAU010000055.1:15411-26372 GCA_964523725.1 uncultured Saprospiraceae bacterium | reverse complement strand
TCCTGCGGCAATTGCTTCGATGCCTTCGCGCCCAATTCCCGGATTTTTTCGGCTCTGCCCACCAGCGTATCGCCAAATTTCCTGGATTCTACCAGTTTATTCATGGCATTGCTATAGGCTGTTTGCGCCGAATCCAGGCGTTGTCCGATGTCGCGGAGGTCTTCTACAAAAGCACAAAATTTATCATATAATAAACCGCTCTGGCGCGCGATTTCCAGCACGTTTGACTTTTGCTTTTCCTGTTTCCAGATGTAAGACACCGTGCGCATCGTAGCAAGCAGGGTCGTGGTAGTGACAATAACGATATTCTTGTCCAAAGCGTCCAGAAACAGGCGGCTGTCGTGCTGACTGGCGACTGCAAAAGCCGACTCCAAGGGTATGAACAACAAGAGATAATCTGGCGAATTGATCTGGTACAAATGCTGATAATTCTTATCGCTGAGGTCTTTGATATGCCGGCGGATGCTGTCCACATGCGCTTTGAGGTACTGCTGACGTTCCTGTTCTTCCTCGCAATTAAAAAACTGCTCGAACGCTGTGAGTGATACCTTCGAGTCGATGATCAAATGCTTACTATCCGGCAATTCGACAATGAAATCCGGGCGCTTCTGCTGCCCGTCGCTATCGGCGAAGCTTGCCTGGGTGCGGTAATGGATATCTTTGATCAAGCCCGCTTTTTCAAGTAAGAGTTCCAGCCGGAATTCGCCCCAGTCGCCCTGCGATTTGCTGTCGCCTTTGAGTGCACTGGCGAGGTTGTTGGCGTCCTGACTGAGCTGCTGATTAAGTTGCCGCAAGTGCTCGATCTCGGTTTTCAGGCTGATGCGGTCTTTGGCTTCGTCGATGAATTTCCGTTCGATGCTCTCTTCAAAATCCTTGATCTTCTCGCGCAGCGGGTTGAGCAATTCGTGCATTTGTTGCTGGTTCTGGGCGGTGAATTTGGCACTTTTTTCCTCCAGCAGTTGATTAGCGAGATTGGTAAACTCCACGCGGGCACGCTCTTGTAGTTGCTCGATTTCCTGCTGCTGCGCTGCCAGCTTCTCCCGCCAGAACTGGACATCGCGCTCCTGCGCGGCAAATTCTGCCGAAAGCTGGCGCAGTTCCTGCTGTTTTTCCTGCAATTCGGCGCGTAAGGTAGTAAACTCCTGCTGCAAATGCGCGTGCAAAGCCTTCGCCACGTACTGCCGTTCCACCTCCGCCGGACTCAGCATACCCCGCGTAAAACGCAACTTTGCAAACAGCCAGCCGATGAGACCGCCGATCAATAAACTCAATAAAACCAAGGGCAAGAGGAGCGAATCCAGCATCAGGTATTTTTTTGCTTGCTGTAAAATTGCAACAATCGCCGGAGAAATTCAACTTTTTGGTGGGTTTTGGAAACAAATTGGTTTTTGAATGGTTGCTCTAAATAATTTTTTATTTTAAGCTTGCATCTTCTGAGAGTGTCCACTGAACTGTGTCATTATTTCATATTTTCTTTTACAAATTCGATTGCCCCTTTGGTCTCCTTCCAAAATTTCCCATTTTTTATCCAGAAATAATAGGCTTCATAATCACTTCCTAAAACGATTCCACCATAAAACCCTTCATTTGGAGGTTCAGTATGCCTCTTTTTCGTAATTTCTTTTCCTGCTTTTGGATGGTCTTTTAATGCCTTTTTAAGCAGTTCTTTTGCTTTATCGGTCTTGTTCAATTGCAGATTTGCTAATACTGCTCCATAGGAAAAGTCCAAAGACCATTCATCTTCATATTCCTTAATTAACTTCAGTACATTTTTCGGTTCTTTTTGATGAAAGAAGCATTCCAGTAATAAATATCGTATTCCCTGATTATCATTTGGATTGACATTTAGAACAAATCGGCACTTTTTAATCGCAGGTTTGTATTCCGCCTTTTTCATCAATTCTAATATTGCCCCTTGAAAAGTTCTCAAAAAAGGACGATTCTCTAATGCTGCCCAAATAATCTTATCCTTAGTTTCGTCAAATTTATCGGGGATTGCTTCCAATGCAATTGAGTGGGCTTTGTTTATCAACGCATTTCCTTCAATTTCTCTCCCTGTGTCATTGCACAGAAATCCGAGGTGAAGGATTGCATCAATATGACCATCAGGGCATTTCTTAATTACCTTTTTTAATCTCTTTTCGGCAACTTTTGGATTAGAATCTATTTGCTCGATGGCGTCCCAGTATTCCTCGAAATTTTCAGATACACATTTTGGGTAGTTTACTATCCAATCGTTTTTCACTATCTCGATTAATTTGGGCTTCATTGCTTTTCTTTTTTTTATTAATAGCCACCAGCATTTGTTTATACGCCATTCGTCGCTGGGCAGACGAGTTATTGCATATATTTCTTCTATCGGAGAACTACAATTCTTTTATTTACACCATAAATTTACAAATTTTTCCTATCGGTTATTCCATTTTCCACCAAAGAAGAACGGCTCTCCTTTTGGTTTTTACCTCAGCGGTATTTCCGGGAACTTTTGAACTTCTGATCTTTAGTTTCAAGCTAATAATTAGTAGTTCTGAAGTAAAGGTGTTTAGTTCAGAACTTTAAGAATCAAGTGTTTTACTTCTCTAAAGTAGTTCAGAACTACTGCCAAGTAGTCTTTTACTAAAAGGAGGTGGTATTATAACTGCTATGCAGTAGTTTTTAACTGGTGTGAAGCAGATTCTGACTGATCGGCGCAAGTAAGAGAGTAAAACAGAGAAGTAGAAAACTTGAAATGAGTAGTTTGAAACTTAAAAGTACTAGTCCAGAACTTAAAAATAATAGCTCAGAACTAAACAATTCTAGTTCTGAGCTAAAATGGCAATGTGCGGAAGCAGGTGCCTGTTGTTTAGATGTTCTGAAACAAAGCCTCCCGCATCAGCGCCGGGGGCATGTTGCCAATTTTTAGAATTCGTTCGTGAAAATCTTTCAGACTAAAGGCTTCGCCCCGGGCTTGTTTGTATTCATCGCGCAGCTTGAGGATTTCGCTCATGCCCATGAAGTAGCCGATGAAATAGCCGGGGCGGGAGCTCGCGGAGTCGATCTCCAGTTGCGCAGCCCAGCGCAGGAAACCTACGCGGTCGGTCATGAGATGGATGGCTTCCTCGTAGCTCATGCGTCCGCTGTGCATGCCCACATCGTAGATCACGCGCGCGTTGCGCCACAGGCGGAGTTGGAGTTGCCGCAGGTGAATACGTTCGTTAGGAAAAAAGCCGGTTTCCTGCATGAGTTGTTCGTTGTACAAACCCCAGCCTTCGCTGAAGATGGAAATGCCGTTGTTCTTACGCAGAGGGCGCGGGTTATGCATTTGATACAGCCCCTGCACGTGGTGGCCACCGTAGGTTTCGTGCGGTGCGGTGACGATGATCACGCCCCAGTCGTGCTCCACGAGGTATTCCTGCTTGGTTTGCTCATCCCACTGGTGCTCAAAGGGGTTGATCATCCACTCGGAGGTGTAGGTGCTGTCGGCATCCTTGGCGCGGGCAAGCGAGAAATTGCCGTAGTAGCTGGTCTTGCGGAGGTATTCGGCGCGGGGCACTACGTTGACACGCTCCTGGAATGGAATAGGCATGAGGTCGTTTTCGAGGATGTGTTGTTTCGAACGATCCACCCAGTATTGGTGCGCCTGGATCATGCTGTCGGGGTGGGGGTAGTCGTTTTTGATCTCGACGGCTAGTTCCTGCCAAGTTTTGGTCGGGTCGATTTTAGCGGCGACGGCTTCCAGTTCCTTCACAGTGGCTTCAAAGCGCTCCCAACCGTAATTCCAGAGGCTTTCGGCGTTGTAGTCCAGTAAATACTGGTGTTTGAGCATTTCGTTATACGTGGCTTCACCGATCGGGAAGGCGCCTTCCTGGCGGGTGGGCAATTCATTTTTTAAAAAATCGATGTAAGATTCCAGGGCAGCTTTGGCTTCGTTATTTAGTTTATTTAGTTCGTCTTTATTTTCCACCTGAGCGATAAATGCCGGCAACTCCTTGTCGAATAAGGCGCGGCTGTTCTCTGCCATAAATAAGCCTAATTCCTGAAAGCGGGGAATGTAATATTCGAGCTGGGTTTTGCCGTTTTCGAGTTGTGCAGGGATCATTTTCAGGCGCTCGGTGACGCTCTTTACTTTGTTTTCGAGGCTTCCCGGACGATTCATTATATTGGAAATGGACCGGAAATTCATATAATCCCGGGGATCGCGCTTCCAGGATTGAATGGATTGTTGCGAAATCCGCCGGCCCGAGAGAATGCTGTGTGCAAATTTCCAGTCGATCAGTGCATCGCCCGAGAGCTGGCTGGTGTCAATGGCGTTGAGGGCTTTCAGTTGCTCCTCGGTTTCAGACAATGATTTTTCAAAAGAAGCCAGGCTCAGGTCGCTGATGCCTTCGTTTCGATCTGCAATAAATTGTTCGACGAAATCATCGAGTTGCCGATTGGCGTTGGTGTCTTGCGTGGAAGGTTGGCAGCCAAATAGCATAATTGCCAAAAGGTAAAGGACGGTTTTTCTCATTGTTTTAGGTGTTTATCAAGTCGTTTGAAAATAGATTTTCCTTAGAATAAAAGGCTGGGACTGTATTAGTTAGACAATGGAAAATGCATACTTTTCCAAAGCAGGTCGGATGATATTGGTGTAAAGCCGTGTTTTAAAAACAGGTAAATGAGGCTAAGCTGATGTGCTAATTATTAATTGAATAAAAGAGGATAGCTTTATATCTAGCTTAGAACAATTGCTTATGACCAGAAAAGAGCGATATGTTATTGAATGCGCCCGGTCAGGTAATCCAGCGCTACCCGGACTCTTTCTACGTTGGTCAATAATGGCAAATCGCCTTCTTTGCCTAGTTCCTCCAGGAGATGCCGCATTCGTTCATCATCGCCCAGACGCAGTTGCCCGGAATAGATCAGTTCTGCCAAAGCATTGGTAATGAAGCCTTTAGTGATGCTGTTGTCGGCATTTGGAGTCACAAATTCCAGGATATACAAATCTTCGATATCGGGCACTACTTTGATTTTCCTGCCAATAGCGCAGATGATCGCCTGGTCTTTGGTGTCGAGGTATTCCTTCATGATATCCGGGCGTTGGATGAATTTTTCCGCCATTTTCCGGGCGATGTGGATCTTCATGCGGATCATCGAAGGAATGCTTTTGATGATGTCGGCCCGGTGAAATTCCCTGGATAATTCCGCTATTTCCTGCATAAGCTGGTCGTTCGAAGAAACCTGCTTGAAATATTTTTCGTCGATGCCATCAATAGAATCCAGGATTTCGAGGATATTGGCGGTGATGGAGTTGAATTCTTGTTTATAATCCTGATTGGAAATTTCACCTCTCAGTTTTTCATTTTCCAGTTGGCGATAGCGCGCCGAGGAAAGGTAAATTTCAGTAGTCACGTCAATAGCCGTGCTTTCCGTGAAGTTGATGAGTGCACTGAGCACTTCATCCAAATCTCCCTTTGAAATTGCTTTTTTCAGGTTTTTTATATCGATGACTGGGGTAGGCATATGGCAATTTTGGATTGTTAGGAATTTTTGTAGATTTTTTTCCAAAAAAAAGCTGTTCTAGAAAAATTTTCCTTTGTGTACGATTAGTTATTCCAAATATATTTCAAAGTTCCCATATCTACAAGCTTTTCAGAAGATTTAGAAGTATTGGTATATCCGTTTACAAGCGGCTACAAACGTTTACAAACGACTACAAACGGCATTAAACGTTTATTAAACGGATAATGCTTGACATGACCCACATCTTTGCATTGTAAGTTTTTTGATTCGTTAACAACTAAATGTTTTGTGTCATGAACAATTTGAGAAACAAAGTGCAACTGATCGGGCATCTGGGCAAGGATGCGGAATTCAAGCAATTTGAGAATGGTAATACCCTTGCGCGGGTTTCCATTGCCACGAAAGAAGTTTTTCACAACAGTAAAGGCGAGAAAGTCGTAGATGTGCAGTGGCACCAGCTGGTGGGCTGGGGTAAGCTCGCGGAGATGATGCAGGTATTGTGCAAGAAAGGTAAGGAAGTGGCGGTGCAGGGCAAGCTTACGCATCGTACGTATGAAGACAATGACGGACAGACAAAGTATTTGTCGGAGGTGGTAGTGAGTGAATTTATGCTATTGAATTAGTATCATGTTTTGCTGAGTTATTAAATGAAATAATTTTTTATTAAGTCCGACGTCTCTGCTCTGACGTCTTAAAATCAAAAAATCATGAACGGAATTAAAAATAGTGTGATGCTGATCGGTAATCTGGGCAAGGACCCGGAAGTAAAACAATTGCAAAATGGTTCGTGGGTGGCTCGCATGTCGCTGGCAACCAATGAAACCTATAAAAATCAGAAAGGCGATAAAGTAACCGCTACTCAATGGCATACACTGGTGGCCTGGGGCAAAACTGCTGAAATGATGAATAATCTGCTTAAAAAAGGTAAGGAAGTGGTTGTACGTGGCAAACTTACTTACCGGAATTATGAGGATAAGAACGGCGTCAAGCGGAATATCTCAGAGATTTGGGTGAGTGAATTCGCATTACTGAATTGATACGCTTAACATACTGCTATTATGTAATCCCGGTTCGTCTGAAAAGGAACGAGCCGGGTTCTTATTTTATCTTCATATAAACTTTAAACATTGCGGTCGATTTGGGTGTATATTAATCATGTTTTTGTAAAAACACCTGAATACAACGGCTATATGAAAATTTTGGAAAAAACGCCTGACCTGCTATCCCTGCTTCAATCTTTTGAAGTGTTTCAAAACATCCCCGAGTCTGCGCTGCGGTGGCTGATCGAAAAATCCCGATATACTTATTACAGTCTTGATGAATACATTTTCAAGCCCGGTTTACCTGCTGATTACATGTATGTAATTATGCAGGGCCGATGCTCGGTGGAATTTAATTACCAGGGCGAGTTGATTATCAGTGGAGCCTGGGAAACCGGTGAAGTGACGGGTGTGCTTCCTTTTTCACGTATGAAGGAAGCCAGGGCTTACGGCAGGGTGCTGGAACCTTGTTATATTCTGGAATTGCATCGCGATTGCTTCGTGGAAATGGTCAATACCAGCTACGAAATGACTCAGACTTTGGTGAGCGTCATGAGCGACCGGGTCAGGGATTATACACAACTGCGTTCGCAAAATGAAAAACTGATTTCGCTTGGAAAGCTCTCGGCCGGGCTTGCGCACGAATTAAACAACCCCGCTTCCGCTATGGTGCGTGGCGCCGATGAATTGCATAAACGCCAACACCAGACGCCCGAACGCTTCAAAGCCATTATGACCATGCGGGTTACGCCGGAGCAAACCGACGAAGTAAATGCTATTCTTTTCGGTAAAATTGCCAATGTGAATGGTGTGGAACTGTCGCTAATGGCACGCGAATCCAGGAAAGATGACATGCTCGACTGGTTGGAAGACCACGATATCGAAAAAGCCGAAGAAATTGCAGAAACCCTGGTGGATTTTGATTTTAAGCTGGAAGACCTGGAGCAAATTTCCGATATTGTAAAGGGGCAGCACCTGGAATCCATTCTGATGTGGATCGAAGGTACGCTGAGTATGGAAAAGCTGGTTTCAGAAATCAAGGAATCGGCGGGACGCATTGCTTCGCTGGTGAAAGCAGTAAAATCATACTCCCACATGGATCGCGGCAGAGCGGCAGAGCCAACTGATGTTTACGAGGGCATCAAGAGCACGCTCATCATGCTCAAGCACAAATTGAAAGAAAAGAAGATTCTGATTGAAAAGAACTTTCCCGAAAACCTGCCGAAAGTGACTGCCAATCCGGGTGAATTGAACCAACTCTGGACGAACCTCTTCGACAATGCCATCGACGCGATGGATGAAAATGGGCGTTTAACAATAAATGCGCACGCCAATCACCGTTTCATGACCATAGAAATTTCAGATAACGGCTCCGGAATTCCTGAAGACGAAATTACACGTATTTTTGACCCGTTTTACACCACCAAGCCCATGGGGCAAGGCACCGGCATGGGGCTCGATATTGTAAAGAAAATCGTGGACCGGCACAAAGGCTCGATTGATGTTGAGTCCAGACCCGGCGAAACGACGTTCACGATTTGTTTTCCGATCCAGAATGGCTGATTTATTATAATCAAAACTTTACAATTAACAATTTTTTATAATATGGCTGACGATAAAAAACCAATTGTCCTTTCGGTGGATGACGATCTGCAAGTGTTGCGCTCTCTGAAAAGTGACTTGCGCAGCGAATTCAAAAACGATTATCGCATTATCAGTACACATTCGGCAAATGAAGCCCTGGCGACATTGCCCGAGTTGAAGAAAAAAGGCGAGGTGGTAGCCCTGTTCCTTTCGGATCAGCGTATGCCGGAGATGGAGGGCGTAGCTTTTCTGGAAAAGGCAAAAATCTTTTATCCCGAAGCAAAGCGCGTCTTACTTACCGCTTACTCGGATACCGATGCTGCCATCAAAGCCATCAACGACGTGCAACTCGATTTTTATCTGACAAAACCCTGGGACCCGCCCACCGAGAAACTTTTCCCGGTGCTCAATGATTTGCTGGATGAATGGCAGATGAGCTATCGCCCTGAATTTCAAGGGATTAAACTGGTTGGTTATCAATATTCTCCAAAGTCGCATGCGCTTAAGGATTTTCTGGCGGGGAATTTGCGCCCATATCAGTGGCTCGACATTGAATCGAATCCCAAAGCTTCGGAATTATTGGATTTGCACGGACTAGAACGCAGAGATTTACCGCTTGTTATTTTTGAAGATGGCAGTTTTTTGGCTGCACCCGATCCCAGGGCTTTGGCCTCGAAAATTGGTATGAACGCCAGCGCCAAGTCGGATTTGTACGATGTGGTGATTATCGGCGCCGGACCCTCGGGGCTGGCCGCGGCGGTGTATGGTGGCTCGGAAGGCTTGAAAACACTGCTGATTGAAAAGCGCGCACCTGGTGGGCAGGCGGGCACGAGTTCCAGGATTGAGAATTATCTGGGCTTTCCCAAAGGCTTGAGCGGCGCGGATTTGTCGCATCGGGCGATTACACAGGCGACGCGCTTTGGCGTGGAGTTCCTGTCTCCGCAAGAAGTGACAGGCATCGAAACAGATGGTCATTATAAAATTTTGACACTAGGCGACGGCAGTAAAGTCACGACTAAAAGCGTGGTGGTTACCACCGGTGTGGACTATCGCAAATTACCGGCCAGCGGCGTGGACAATTTCACCGGGGCAGGCGTATATTATGGCGCAGCGATGACCGAAGCCAATGCTTGTCGCAATAAGAAAGTCTATGTAGTTGGTGGGGGCAACTCTGCCGGGCAAGGTGCGGTTTATTTGTCGCAATTCGCTGAAAAAGTGACGATTCTGATTCGCCGGGAAGATTTGACCTCGTCCATGTCATCTTATTTAATTGACCAGATCAATTCGATTGAAAATATTGAAGTTCAGGGCAAACGCGAAGTGGTAGAAGCCTGTGGCAATGGACATTTGCAAAAGCTGGTGGTTCAAAATGTGGAAGATCAATCCAATTACGATGCAGAAGCAGATGCACTGTTCATTTTTATTGGCGCCAAGCCTTTCACCGATTGGCTGGACGGCAAACTGATCCGCGACCGGAAGGGCTATCTGGTGACCGGAAGAGATTTGTTATTGAACGATCAATTTAAAAAAGTCTGGAAACTGGAGCGCGAGCCTTCCCTGCTGGAAACCTGCGTGCCAGGCGTGTTTGCAGCTGGTGACGTGCGCTCGGGCGCGATGAACCGCGTGGCTTCGGCGGTAGGAGAGGGGGCAATGGCGATCAAATTTGTGCATGAGTACCTCGCGGAAATCTAAAATCAGGTTGTCGTTGGCAATTTCAAAAGACAGCCAACCAATTTTTTTGTTATTAAATCGTTATTAAGCTCGAAGTTTTCGCATCTTTTGGGCAAAGTGCGGATATTTGCGCTACAAAAAATTTATAACAAACATGAGAAAAGCAATTGTACTTTTTGCCGCCCTGGCTTTGACGATCATAGCTTACGCCAACGGTGGCTATACAATTAAAGTGAAACTGACCAATTTTGATCAGAAAGAGATATATCTGGGCTATCATTATGGCAATAGTCAATATTTGCGAGATACGACAACGGTCAATGGAGATGGTTACTTCGTATTTAAAGGAGAAGAGGAATTACCAGGCGGAGTGTACCTGATAATTATGCCGCCCAATAATGAGTACTTTCAAATTCTTTTAAGTAGCGGGGAGCAAAATTTTGAGATCAATGTTAACATTCCAACTAACCCACAGGATCTAGTTAAGAATGTAAAGATTTCAGGCTCTTCTGATAATATATTGTTTTACGAATATTTAAACTATTTAAATACAAAGCGCCCTGAAGCCGATAAATTAAGAGCTGACATTGAAAAAACCGCCGATGCCCAAGAGAAAGAAGCACTGGAGAAAAAACTGGAAGACATCAATAATGAAGTAAGTGCTTACCAGAAAAAGCTGATCGAAAAAAATCCGAAAACCCTTACTGCTGCTATCATTCGCGCAAATATTCCGATGGATCAGCCAAAATTCGCGGGGGATGAAGAAGAGGTGCAGCGTCAGATTTGGCGTTATACCCTGGAGCATTTCTTTGATAATCTGGATCTGGGCGATCCCCGTATGTTGCGTACGCCGATGCTGTTTGAACGGGTGGATTATTATGTGAATAAACTAAATGTTCAGCATCCTGATACCTTGTCGCAAGCGATTGATTATCTGTTGAATAAGATGAAGCCGGCGGAAGAAACATTTAAATATTATTTAGTTCATTTCCTGAATTATTATGCCAAATCTCAATTTGTAGGCATGGACGCAGTGTATGTGCATTTGGTAAATAAATATTATGCAAAAGGGCTGGCGCCGTGGACGGAAAAAGAGCAACTAGATAAAATCATTGAAAATGCCAAAGCGCTGGAACCCTTGCTGATCGGCAAGGTTGCGCCGGATATTACCCTCCAGAAACGCGA
>CAZGAU010000055.1:0-15311 GCA_964523725.1 uncultured Saprospiraceae bacterium | reverse complement strand
TATAATAGTTCTAAATACAGCGATGTATTTTATGTAAAATCTACGCCAACTATTTACATCCTGGATAAAAACAAAGAAATTATTTCCAAGCGTATCGGCGCGGAGCAACTGGAGGAGGTGATGAACCGCATCATAGAAATGAAAGAACAGGAAAAAGGAACCGGCCCGCAGCGGTAGAAATGTAATATAAATATCATAATTGGAATAAGCGGAATAGATTTATTTATTCCGCTTATTTTATTTTTAAGGGCAATTGTTCTAGATTATTGGACAATCAGCACATTAGCAAATTGACTTATTATCTTGCTACTTCGGGTTTAAAATTCAACCTTTTTACCACATAAGAGAAAAACCTTGGAAATAATCGTTTCACGTGGATAGATAAAATTTCCCGGCCACCTATATGAGCTTCCTCTTTGCCACGAGCAATGGCGCGCAAAGCTTTTTGGGCAAAGATCGCCGGATCCATACCGCGGCTGGTTTCTACGGCCATTTTATTGTTTTTGGAACCGTCGCCGGTCAGGGCATTGATCGTCACATTGGTTCTGATATAACCCGGACAGAAAATTGTTACATTGATATTATCTCTATAATGCTCCGCGCGCAGCGAATCGAAATAACCATGTAATGCGTGCTTGGAAGCCGCGTAAGCAGAGCGGTAAGGCACGCCCACCTTGCCCATCACACTGCTCATCACCGTGATATGCCCGAAACCCTGCTCCAGCATGACCGGCAGCACCGCCTTGGTCATGGCTACAGTGCCTAAGTAGTTGATAGACATTATTTTACGATCCACATCAAAAGTGGTATCTTTAATCAGGGAGCGCTGGGATACACCGGCGTTGTTGATAAGAATATGAATATTGCCGAAATTGGCAACCGCCTTTACCACAGCCGCCGGGATCGAATCAAAATCGGAGACATCCAAAGGCAGGATCAGAATATCACTTCCTTCGGGGCAGTTGTCTTTGACGCGCTGGAGTTCTTTCTCATTTCGGCTGGACAAAATCAGTTTGGCTTTGTGCTCAGCCAATGCATATGCCAAGTGTTCGCCGATTCCAGAGGAAGCGCCAGTAATCCAAACTACCTTATCTTGAAATTCCATTCTTAACAGATTTATTAAAATATTTAAGTTCTTCGTTTAAAGAATTGTTTTACCTTGTTTTTCGTACAAGGCGAAAAGTACTATATTCACACCATTCGACAAACAAAATACGGCATGAAAACGGTTTATTTCGTCAGACACGCAAAATCAAGCTGGGAAAACCCTGGTTTGAAGGATAGAGACCGACCGCTCAACAAGCGCGGCAAGCGGGATGCGCCTTTTATGGGCAAATTGCTGAGCGGACGGGGTGTTCAACCCGGGAAAATAATTTCCAGCCCGGCCAACCGGGCTTTGACTACCGCCACGTATTTTGCGGAAGCATTTGGTCTGAAAAAATCTGATATTTTGGTTATAGATCAACTATATGAAGCTTATTATGAGGATGTTATCCGTATTTTGAATGGATTATCAGAAGAATGGGACACAGTGCTACTTTTTGGTCATAATCCTACATTTACCGAAGTCGCCAATCTGTTTGCACAAAAATTTATTGCCAATATTCCAACTTGTGGCATTGCAAGAGTGGACGATCCGGTGGAAAATTGGGCTGAATTTGGCTCTGACCAAGCTCGTTTGACGGAGTTTCATTATCCAAAACAATATTTTGACTGATGCGTATTGATGTAATTTTTTTATTTCTATTACTTACACTGAGCGCTTGTAATAAAGATCAGGAGAAGTTACCGATCCGGGAAGAGAAGATGATTGACATACTGATGGATGTACATGTGGCGGAGGCTGCTATGCAAGAGTTATCGAGCGTGATCCGGGATAGCCTTGGGGAAGTTTATTATGGACAAATATTTGAGATTCATGATATTACAGAGGAAGATTTTAATAAGACCATGTATTTAATCAAGCAGGATCCGGAGCATATGGAGCGCATTTACAAAGAGGTTTTGGTAGAATTGGACAAAAAAATGGAAATTTCCAGGTAAATACGGCCAATACAGTGTTAAGAACTTAACAAATAATTAATGCGACGAAAAACCACAACCTGTTTGAAAGGCGTAATTTTACACGTTTTTCAAAATTACTTGAAACACAATGGATTCTGTAAAAATTCTCATTGTTGACGACGAGCTGGATATTCTCGAATTCCTCCAATACAATCTGGTAAAAGAGGGCTACCAGGTGCTTACCGCTGCAGATGGAGAGGAAGGCATCAAAATCGCTGAACGGGAACATCCGCAGTTAGTCATTCTCGACATCATGATGCCGAAGATGGACGGGGTAGAGGTGTGTCGCTATTTGCGCAGCAAATCGGAGTTTGACAAAACGCTGATCGCTTTCCTGACGGCGCGTGAAGAGGACTATTCCCAAATTGCTGCCCTCGATGTCGGCGGCGATGATTATATCACCAAACCGATCCGACCCAGAGTATTTGTCAGCCGGATCAAAGCGTTGCTACGCCGGAGTGAACGGGATGAAGCGACCAAGGATTCCTCCGGTGTTGTTAAAATTGCAGATCTGGAGATCGACAAGGAACGCGTGACCGTGCAAAAAGGTGATGAAATTATCGAATTAGCCAAAAAAGAGTTTGAGTTGTTATATTTATTGGTGTCCAAGCCTGGAAAAGTGTTTTCCAGAGAGGAGATTTTCAATAAAGTTTGGGGCACCGATGTAATTGTAGGAAACCGCACCATTGATGTGCATGTGCGCAAATTGCGCGAAAAAATCGGAGACAATTATATCAAGACCATCAAAGGTATTGGCTATAAATTTGAATTTTAATGTTAAAAAATCCGACGCCCAATCAGGTCGCAATTATTACTTCTTTGTTGATTACGGTGCTTTCTACACTGTTTCTGTTTGTTTTTTCATTGGTCAGTAAATCTACTTTTCATTTAGTTCTTTACATATGCTGGGCAACTGTAATATTTACCCTATCCTATTTAGTCACTATTTATTATCTGGAGCGTTACATTTACCGTAAAATTAAAGTTATTTACAAAACGATCCGCGACGAGCGCCTGCAGCCGCACGAGAAGAGCACTTCCATTGATATCAATCGGAATATTATTGATGATGTAGAACGGGAAGTAACCGAATGGGCTGAGAATCAACGCCGTGAAATAGATAAGTACAAATCCTGGGCTTCGTATCGCCGGCAATTCATGGGCGATATCTCCCACGAACTCAAAACGCCTATCTTCAATATTCAGGGCTATTTACATACCCTGCTCGACGGCGGATTGGAGGATGAACAAATCAATCTGAATTTTCTGCAAAAAGCCGCAAAAAATGTAGAACGGCTCAACACCATTGTGGATGATCTGGAATCCATCGCCCGCCTGGAATCGGAGGAATTAATCCTTGAAATGCAGACGTTTGATATCAAAAAATTGACAGAAGAAGTGTTCGAAGATATGGAAATGAAGGCTAGCGCCAGGAATATCAAGCTGGAGTTCAAAGAAGGTGCTGCCCAAAACTATAAAGTGCGAGCTGATCGCGAAAGCATCCGCCAAGTGCTGATCAACCTGGTGAGTAATTCCATCAAATATGGAAACCCCGACGGGCGGACGAAAGTGAGTTTTTATGATATGGATAAATACATCCTCATTGAAGTGGCAGATAATGGTATTGGCATCTCAAAAGAGCATCTCAAACATATTTTCGATCGATTCTACCGTGTGGACAAGCACCGCTCGCGCGATCAGGGCGGCTCGGGACTAGGCTTGGCTATCGTCAAACACATCGTGGAAGCGCATAATCAGACTATCCACGTACGCAGCACACCGAGCATTGGTACAACCTTTGGTTTTACGGTGGAAAAAGTTTGATCAGGGCTTATTGATCCGATTTTTTGATATCAAAACTCCGGATTCTGGCTTTATGCCGTTCGATGTAATCCTCCAGCAATGCTGCTTGTTCTTCAGAAGAAGTAGGGTTATGTTCATCATAAAAGCCTTTCAAATCGCGCTGCCGGAGCGTTTCAAACAAAGTCACGGCACAAGCCACCGAAATATTCAGGCTGCTCGCCATGCCCATTTGAGGGATCAGGAAATTACCATCTGCATAGGAGAGGGCTTCTTCACTCAATCCATCGCGTTCATTTCCAAATAAAAATGCCGTAGGTTGGGTCAAGTCAAGCTTATATACTGAAACCGCTTTCTGGTCGAGATGTGTACCGAGCACTCTTTTGTAGCGTTCTTTAACCTTTGAAAAACAAGTACTTGCATCTGTATAATAATGCACATCCACCCAGCGGCGCGAGCCAGCAGAGGTGCGTTTGCCAATGGTAATAAAGTCGGCTTGTAATTCAGGTTCGGTGTACAAAACAAAGATTTCCCGGATGCCGATCGAATCACACGAGCGGAGCACCGCACCGATATTGTGCTGATCCCGAACGTTTTCGAGGACAACGGTGAGATCGGGTTGCCTTTTGGCTACCACGCTTTGTATTTTTTGTAACCTTTCCGGGTTCATCCGTTTGTGGAGGTCGCTTCCAAGAATTAATCATTTAAATCAATGAACGACAACGGTTTTTATATTTACAAATTCCTTTATACCATCTTCGGATAGCTCCCGACCGTAGCCTGAGCGTTTGACGCCGCCAAAAGGCATGCGCGGATCGGATTTTACAAAATCGTTGATAAATACCATTCCGGATTCAATCTGCTGCGCCATGCGTTCAGCCCGTTCAATATTTTGGGTCCAGATAGCAGCCCCCAAACCGTAAACGGTGTTGTTTGCCAATTCTATCGCTTCCTGGTCAGTTTTGACGATAAAAAGAGAGATCACAGGTCCGAACAATTCCTCGTCGTGAGCTGGCATGCCGGGTTTCAGGTTGGTTAGAATGACCGGGTGGAAATAATTACCGGTTCGATTCATGCTGCCACCGTCGAGCAAGACTTTAGCGCCCAGTTCAATGGATTGCTCTACTTGTTTGGCCAGTCCTTCCATCAGATCGGCTCTGGCCAGCGCGCTTAGGTCGGTATGTAGGTCATTGGCATCGCCAATTTTCAGCTTGCCGATATTATCTTTTAATAATTGAATAAAGCGGTCAGCGACTTTGGAATGTATCATAAAACGCTTTGCCGCAATACAGGATTGACCGTTGTTTTGCATGCGAGCCTGTACGCCGACTTCTGCTGCTTTTTCCAGATCAGCGTCATCCAGTACGATGAAAGGATCACTGCCTCCGAGTTCGAGTACACATTTTTTGATATGTTTTCCTGCAAGTTCGGCCACGCTGGCGCCTGCCCGCTCGCTGCCTGTAAGGGCAAGACCTTTCAGAACCGGATTTTGTATAATATGCTCAATGTCTTCGGTTTCCACAAAAAGCGTCTGAAAAACGCCGGAAATACCGCAAGCATCCCGGAACATTTTTTCCATAGCCAGACCGCACTGAGGCACATTGGAAGCGGGTTTCAGCAGTACCGCATTGCCGGCAAGCAAGGCCGGAACCGCAAAACGAAAAGCCTGCCAGAACGGGAAATTCCAGGGCATAATGCCCAGCACCGTGCCCAGCGGATCGAAACGAATATAACTTTTTTGATAATTGGTGACGACTACCTTATTCTGAAGGAAAATGGCGGCATGATCAGCGAAATACTCGCACAACCAGGCGCATTTTTCCACCTCGGCGATGGACTGTTTGATGGGTTTGCCCATTTCGAGCGTAGCAATTTCGGCGTAAGTTTGGGTATTGGTATTCAGTTCTTTAGCTATTTTTTTTACCCATTCGGCCCGTTCGTCGATCGTGGTTGAAAGTAAGGTATTGCGATAAACCCGGTTGGAAAGCTCGAGTTTATCGCCGATTTCTTTTTTGGTTAAAGTTGAAAACGATTTTATTTTTTGATTGGTAGTTGGATTGATGGTTTCATACATGCTATTCTGCTAGTTTAAATTGATAATCCTGAAACTTTAAAATGTTAACGTATTTGTTCTCGAAACGTTGAATCGGCGCCCGCTCTACACCTGTAGTCGTCGGAATGACCTCCCGTTCAAAATCAAATCGTGTGTGCAACATCTGTGCAGGATCAACTTCTAAAGCATATTGAAACTTCGTACCATATTTTTTTAGCATCCGGCCGAAATAAAGCATTACATCATAACCTAAATAAGCTTCATCTTTGGGAACCGTGCCATAACGATCAAAAAACCGTCGTTTAAAGAATTGAATATCAGGAGAAAGTGGATTAATGTAGGAGCTCGAGCTTACATGAACATTTAGTCGTTCATAATAATCATAATCAATAATTTCATATTCCATCCATTGCGGCATGCCATACACCACGATTTTAGTGTTTTCACGGCGAGCCAGGTCGAGTTTTCGTAAAAAGGAGTAAATAAAAGTCTCATTCGACCAGGAAGGTAAAACAAATACGGTCGTATCTGAAAAACGGATCAGCGAAAGCATTTCGGCATTGTTGAACTCGGCATTATCTGCCACCACATATTCGCGAAAGCGCTGTACATTTCTACCGCCGGAGATTCTCGCATTTTCATCCTGGAAATATTTCAGGCGTTCCACTTCCTGATCTTTGTCGCGGCAAACCAGTACAATCTGGTCGGGGCGATAACGCTGGCGTGCGTGACGAGTAATGGCCTGGCAGTGCGTTTCCAGACTTGGGTTCACCTGCACATAGGCAGGATTGTTGGCTGCGATATTTGTCAATGTCGTTTGAGGCGAAACGATTACTTTATCATTTTCTGTAATATTATCATTATTATATCGATATGCAAAATCGGCTAAAATTCTTGCAGTTTCCGGGCGGTAAGGACCAATAACAAGGTGAGATTTAGCCAAATCCTGGTTGGTACGTACCACCTGCGCCGCAGCTGCTTCCGAGGTTTCTTTTCCGTCGATTATCGACACGGTCATGTTGATCGCTTCGCTGCTCAGGTCTTCCAGCGCCATTTTTACACCAGCGTAATAATTAAGTGCCCAATCTGAGTTGGGAGGCAAGGTACCTGCCGTTGGGGAGAAGCGATCTGACAGAAAAGGCAATACCACAGAAACATTATAATTAGATAAATATTCAGTTTTAATATTGCCAGGCAGCACCTCCGAACCAATGATTTCTGAAGGCGTTACCGTTTCGTCGGCAACAAAAGTTTCTTCTCTCGATTTGATAATTTGCTTTGGATCCACGGCTACGTCTGTCCAGCGGATGGTATCCATTTTTTCCACCGGCGCATTTTCTATAATAACGTAGGTTCCGGTTTCGGGGTCATATACGCGGCGGCCCTGGATTTCGTCCAGGGTTTGGCCCTGGTCAGTGGTTTTGGGTTTGTCGGTTTGTGCCGGCTTGAACAATTCGCAGGAAGAGAAGAGCAAGATGGCCAGCAAAAACAGCCAACCATTATTCCCATTCAATCGTAGCCGGAGGTTTGGTGCTAATATCATAAACTACCCGATTTATGCCTTTTACATTATTAATAATTTCGCTGGACACGATCGCCAGAAATTCGTGCGGCAATCGGCTCCATTCTGCGGTCATACCATCGGTGGAATTCACTGCGCGCAAGGCTACCGCTTGTTCGTAGGTACGCTCATCGCCCATCACGCCCACCGAATGAATCGGCAGTAAAATCGTACCCGCTTGCCACACCTTGTCGTAAAGATCGAATTTTTTTAGGTTTTTAATGTAAATCGCGTCCGCTTCTTGTAATAATCTGACTTTTTCTGCTGTAATTTCACCCAGAATACGAATACCCAAGCCTGGTCCCGGGAAAGGATGGCGCCCCAGAATCATTTGCGGAATTTCCAACTCGGCACCTACCCGTCTCACTTCGTCCTTGAACAACATTCGCAGCGGCTCTACGATTTTCAGATTCAGTTTTTCCGGCAATCCGCCCACATTATGGTGGGATTTGATCGTTACCGAAGGTCCATGCACCGAGATCGATTCAATGACATCGGGATAAATAGTGCCCTGCCCCAGCCATTCTACCTCTTCGATCTTGGCGGCTTCTTCTTCAAAGACCTCGATAAAAACGCGACCGATGATCTTGCGCTTCTCTTCAGGATTGCTGGCGCCGGCCAGTTCTTTATAAAAACGCTCTTTTGCATCAATTCCTTTTACATTGAGCCCCAAATCTTTATAAGAATGTAATACTTCTTCGTATTCATCTTTTCGCAGCAAACCATTGTCAACAAAAAAACAAACCAACTGATCGCCAATGGCACGATCAAGCAAGGTGGCGGCAACTGTAGAATCCACTCCGCCGGAAAGCGCCATTAGAACATGCTCTTCACCAATAAGCTCGCGCAATTCTTCAACCGTGTGTTCCACAAAAGAGGCCGGCGTCCAATCACCTTTACAATCGGCGATATTATAAGCAAAGTTCTGCAAAAGCGTTTTTCCATTAAGGCTATGCGTCACTTCTGGGTGAAACTGAATGCAATATACCGGCGCCTCGAATACACCTTCCTTTGAGCGAAAAGCCGCCACTTCGATGCTTTCGGTGCTTGCCAACAATTCAAACTGGTCGGGAATTTGCATGATCGTATCGCCATGCGACATCCATACCTGCGAATCACCGGGCACATCCTTGAAGAATGTATCAGGTTTTAATACCTCACTGAGATTGGCTTTGCCGTATTCCCGCTTGAGCGAACGCTGTACGACGCCACCGTAGTAATCCGCAATCAATTGAGCACCATAACAAATACCCAGCACTGGCTTCTTTCCGATTACTTCTGACAAATCGAGCTTCAGCGCGTATTCGTCGGTCACAGAAAACGGGCTACCTGACAGGATCACCGCTTTGATGCTTTCGTCGAGTACAGGAACTTTATTGAAAGGAACAATTTCGCAGTAAATATTCAGCTCGCGTATTCTTCTGGCAATCAATTGCGTGTATTGCGAGCCAAAATCTAAAATCAGTATCTTCTCATTCATGCCGCAAATATAAACAGCTCATGGCAAATATCCTTGTTTAAAAATAAAAAGGGGATGACATCAGCATTGTAATATCATCCCTTAAAATTGATATTCAAATTTACTAACTTATTTCTCGTCGAGATAGATATCAAATTCTACCCGGCGATTCTTTTCGCGACCATCCTTGTAGCGGTTATCGGCAATTGGGCGGGATTCACCATACCCAGTATAACTCAACCTTAAAGGATCGATTCCTTTGGCAACCATGTAATCGTAACAAACCTTGGCCCGCTGCTCAGAGAGTTTCTGGTTCGCATCTGCACTGCCAATACTGTCGGTATGTCCTCCGATGCGCATTTTGTAATCCGGATAGCGTTTCAGAATATCGACTATCTGATTCAGCACTTCGAAAGAAGCCGGCAGCAGCGTACTTTTGGCGGTTTCAAACTGAACTGCACGCGTCGCAAACTCTAGTGTTTCTTTGTCTTCCTGTGTGACTTCCGGGCAACCGTTATTGGACGCCGGGCCGGGCGTATTCGGGCAGCGGTCAATGTCATCGGTTACACCATCGCCATCGGTATCAGGGCAACCAAAAGTAGCAGCCGATCCAGGTTGGTCAGGACAACGGTCAGTTCTGTCCGCTACACCGTCATTATCACGGTCGGGGCAACCACGCGCTGCGATGGAGCCTGCTTCATTCGGGCAGTCATCTTCATCGTCCACTACACCATCGCCGTCTGCATCTCTAATTGGGCAGCCATTGTTTGCGGCTGTTCCAGGCTCATCCGGACATTCATCGTTCTTATCTGCAATGCCATCATTATCGCGGTCAGGACAGCCTTTCAAATTGGCAGGGCCAGCCACATCTGGACATTCATCTTCGCCATCCGGCACGCCATCACCATCTGAATCGGGGCAGCCGTTGAACTGAGGCAGACCTGCCGTAAGCGGGCAAAGATCCTGATTATCAGGGATGCCGTCCATGTCAGTGTCCTTTATCTCTGGTTTTTCTGGAGCGCCTTCACCCAATAAAATCAGCAGACCGGTTCCAACTTGGATGTTGTCCCGGAGGTCTTTAAAGCCAAACCGGTATTCCCCCTTGAAACTCAAATAAGTATGCGTGGCCAGGCGGAAACTTAACCCCAGACCAGCAGGTGCGGCAAAATTGACATCTTCAAATTCTTCAGAAATGGCGCTCACACCGCCGTATAAATAAGGATAAATAAAACTTTTTTCCTTGAATAGTTTGAGCTGTAATAAGGCATCAAGGCTAACGATGGCGGCATCGTTGGTGTTTCCAAGTTCATCTAGTGGGAGTTCCGCTTTTGCTAATTTAAGAGGGAGTGCCAGGTTTAAAGCATTATTCAAATGGCGAACGTATTCCACTTCGGCGCCGATGGTAAAATCACCGGGACGCCATTCGTTTTCAAACGGAAACTGGTAATTCAAAAAAGTAGCGCGAATACCAAGCGCATTTTTTGCACCGTCATACTGGGCGAAAGTTGCTTGCAAACTTAATGCTGCAATGAAAATCAGAGTAAGGATCGTTTTTTTCATGACATACTTTCTTTTACTGGAGTTAAAGGCTGATTATATAAAAGATATTATTGTATTTCCTTCAGGGAAACCATTAGGGCGGGCAAGCCGGAGTTGTTTTTGAAGCCCCAAAACTGGGCGTTTTTGGATTATCAGGAGTGTAATTTCTTGTTTAGACGCAAAAAGAACAAAAAAGTCACTTAGAAAAAGAAAAATTTTTAATAAAAATTGTTCATTCCTGAAGTCCGCGACCTTCTTTATTAATCTTACCTTCTTTATTGAGCTGCTTCATCAGGCGATCAAGAATGCCGTTGATAAAGTCTTTGCTTTTATCGGTGCTGTACATTTTGGAAATTTCCACAAACTCATTGAGCGTCACTTTGGTAGGAATAGTAGGAAAGCCGGTCAATTCACACAGCGCCATTTTCAGAAGAATCATATCCAGTACCGCCACACGTTCGGCGTCCCAGTTTTTGAGCGTCGGCTCAATCACTTGCAGTAATTCTTGGTCTTTTTCACAGGCTTGTTTGAATAAGGCTTCACCAAATTCGACGGTCGTTTCTATCGGCGGGCGATATTCTTCAAAAAAATCAGGCGTAGCCGGGAGGGCTTTGATCGTTTTTTTGATAGCGCCTACAATCAGCGATTCATCATCAATCAATAACGGATAATTATCCTCCAACTGATCTGTAAACATTTCATTGCCCATGCAGTGTTTGTACAAGGCGAGGAGCATTTGTTTATGATCTTCCTCGGTGGTGTCTGCTTTATAGACATACACTTTATAATCATCCGATTTGGCAAATTCGTAATAGATTTGGCGTGTTTTGTCTTCGTCGAGTTTGTCTTCCAGCTTGAAAAGCCGAACCAGGCGGTTGAATCC
Organism: uncultured Saprospiraceae bacterium; assembly: GCA_964523725.1. Lineage (GTDB taxonomy): Bacteria > Bacteroidota > Bacteroidia > Chitinophagales > Saprospiraceae > JADJNW01. The sequence goes on along the minus strand of CAZGAU010000055.1, from coordinate 3,952 downwards.
GTCGTTTCTGGAAACGGATCGGATCAGGTCATTATCCCCAAATTTAATGGAGAAATTCAGGTCTTCCTCGGAGGGTAGTAATTTGGCGGAGCGATTGGCCGCGTCTTGTTTTGCGTATTCCGCGATACGAATCAATTGCAATAAACTGAAAAGGTATAGCTCAAAAGCATGCCGGACGTTTTCGCGGTATTGCTTCAACGCCTCTTCGTACCCCAGCTTTTTATCTCTACTCATGGAATAGAGCATCTGCATTACTTTTATGCGGACATTCCTTCTGCTAAGCATCTTGTCAATTAAACTTCTTTGGATTTTTCACGGGAATTCATTACAATGCAAATAAAACGGAATTTTTTCAAAAAAACCCTACAACCCGCATTAATTTATTTTGAAACAAGGAATAATGGAATGAAAGAAGGAAATCACTAAATATGAATTCTTAATGCTCACTCCATTATTCCACTTCCCCTGCGTTTTATTTACTCACTTTATGTGCAGGGATTTTATTTTATCATAAGATGGCAGTTTTTTATAATGCCATTTTTTAATAACCTCACCATTTTTTAATAACACAACACCCGGATTGGAGCGGATAATCGTTTTGAGCAGGATATCATCCGCCACAAAAAACGGATAGTTGCTTTCGGTTGTAGTCTGAAAATCCTGGATTTTGGCAGGCGTTTCAAAGGCTGTTACGGCGTACACCTGCAAGCCATCATTCTTTGCAGACTGCATGACCGGATTTACCACTTCTTCCCAGCGGTTTATAAAATCTTCTTTCCAGTTGAAATTTTCTTTTTCGACCTGTTTGTTTTCAACAGAAACAACCCGCTTTTCGTAAGAAACTGTATTGCCATTGCGCAGGGTATCAATCGCATAGGTAGTATCGGGAATGCTCACCGTTTCCATACCGGCGCTTTTGCCATATAATTTCTGGGAAACGATCAGGAAGCTATAATTTGGATCGCTCAAAATCTGATCGGCTACACTATTGCCATCAAAATCCTGCATATCAAAATCGCTGATCTTGGTACGTGGAATCGCCGGCTCCGACTGGATTTGCTCGTATTCCCACTCTTCGCCCGGGTAATCCTTGAATTCTTTCAAAAACTGCTCGTAAGGCAATTCTACCACTTTACTGCTTTCCTTATTAGTGAGTTTGTACGCGATCACTTCCACATTGGCGGCAGCATCTGATTCTGCCTGCTTTACGGCGGCAATATTCACCCCTTCCTTAAACGGACGAAAATCTACCACCGGCAAATCCCAAACGTAATTGCTCACGCAGAACAAAATCGAACCGGCTGTAGCAATCGACAGCAAAATGGTGCGCCCTACCGGATTGAGCAACTGGTGCATGTCCTTGTGTTTAAACACGAACAATAGCGCCGGAATCAGCAGCACCACATCTTTCATAAACGAAACTCTGGGCTCCAGCTTCATAAAATCGCCGAAACAACCGCAATCGGTCACTTTCATATTGGTCTCCACGTACGGACCCCATTTGGCAAACTGGAAGAAATTCACACCCTCAGGCACATACCCTGTCAGATAAGTGAAACCCGTAAGGAACGTGAAAAATCCTACGATGATCAGGAAAACCCAACTGGTCAGCTTTCTTTGCGAACCGAGGATCAGCGCCAGTCCCACCACGATTTCCAGCACGATCATAGTCGTAGCAAAGGTAGGCGCAGCTTCTGATAATTTTGGAAACATGGGCGCAAGAAACGAAAACCAGGTATTGGCAAAGGTGCTTTCAAATTCAGCAAAATACTGCTCCATTTTATACGCGGTACCCAGCGGATCGATGGCTTTCACCGCTCCGGAAAAAATGAACAGCGAGCCGGTAAAATTTTGCAAAAAAGTGAGCAGCCAGTTGGGATGACTTTTGTATCCAACACCAACCAGCACCGTCAGGATCAGGGCAACAACTGCGATAATAATTACAAGCGTTCCGAGCGTCATTGTTGAATTACTTTTTTATTTCCTAGAATAGGGTTCTTTTGCTTCACTCAATTTAATCAGCGCAAAGATAGCATAATTGATGATGTCTTTGTAATTGGCTTCCAAACCTTCCGAAATCAGGGTTTTCCCTTCATTATCTTCAATTTGCTTGATGCGCAACAGTTTCATCAAAATCAAATCGGTCATGGAGCTGACACGCATTTCGCGCCAAACTTCGCCGTAGTCATGGTTTTTGGTGATCATCAGCGCGCGCGTCTCGGCAATGTGTTTGTCAAACAATGCTTCCGCCATGGTTGCATCCAGTTCCAGCGCGTCCGCTTCCAACAATTCCAATTGAACCAGCGCCATTACGCTATAGTTAACCAAACCGACAAATTCCGATTCGATCGGGTCACCGACTTTCTGCTCTTTTTTCTCTTCGATGCTGCGGATGCGTTTGGCTTTGATGTATAATTGGTCGGTGAGCGAGCTGGTACGCAGTATGCGCCAGGCAGTGCCGTAATCCTGCGTTTTTTTTAGAAATACTTCTTTGCAAAGTTTGGTAATAGCGTCGTATTGCTCCAGCGTTTTCTCCACTATGATTTTGATTTTGCCACAAAGATAATGATCGCGGGGCTTTTAAAGGTAGATTTTTTTTAAATGGGGGGGAATCGGGCATAATTTGTATTCAATATTTTGCTTTTGGGGATTCTCGGGTTGCTTGGGTATGCCGTAAAATCGATTCGGTAGCGCAATTTTCTTCTTGCAAACCCAAATTTTATTAAGAGCTTAAGCTTTCAGCATTCATACCTCAAACCCAAAAACCAGAAACATCAAACTTCAAACCAGAATAAATTATCTTTGCCCGGCAAAACTGAATCGCCGATGATTTATCTCGTACTGTCGATCCTGAGTTCCACGCTGATTGTGCTGATTTTCAAATTATTTCAAAAATTTGAGATTCAAACCTTTCAGGCTATTGTATTTAATTACATCACCTGTTTTATCTGCGGCTGGATTGCCATGGGTAAATTTCCGGTCAGTAGCGAAACACTTCAGGTCACCTGGTTGCCCTATGCGCTGGTGCTCGGCAGTATTTTTATTCTCACTTTTAATATCATTGCGACAACGGTTCATCATTTCGGCATTACGATTTCTTCTATCATGCAGCGTATGTCGCTCGTGTTGACGGTGCCCTTTGCCATTATTGCTTACAACGAACCGCTTCCTTTTTTGAAAATCATAGGTTTGGCTGCGGCTTTCCTCGCGATTGTTTTTGCCAATATGCCCAACCGTCGCGAAGCGATGCCCAAGCACTTGCCCCATGGCTGGATGTGGCTCTTTCCCTCGCTGATTCTGCTTTTTAGCGGTATTATTGAAATCGTGTTGCTTTACGTAGAACGCTCCACCGCCGGTGAGGCGAATCTTTTATTCACCACGTTTATTTTTGGAACCGCGGGTTTATTGGGATGTCTGTACGTTGGTTTTAATCTAATCATCGGGAAAACAAAACTGGCCTGGCGCAACCTGCTGGCGGGTATCTGTCTTGGACTGCCGAACTTCGGTTCAATTTATTTTGTGCTTAAAGCGCTAAATGTCGGTTGGGGTGGTTCGGTCGTCTTTCCGGTGAATAATGTGGCGGTGATCGGATTGGCGGTGCTGGCTGCCTGGCTCTTCTTTGCCGAAAAATTATCTAAAATCAATATCTTGGGCGTGGTGCTGGCCATGATTTCTATCGCGCTAATAGCCATCGCAAGATGAAAGATACTTACAAAACTATTACCGGAGAAAGCCTGGGCGAATTCAAAGACCGTGGCAGCAAGTTTATTGCTTACGCCTATCCCGTTTATACCGAAGCAGACTGGCAGGAACGACTGGAAGAAGTGCGCAAGCTGCACCCGAAAGCCCGGCATCATTGCTACGCTTATCGCCTGGGGTTGGATGAGAATAATTACCGCGCCAATGACGACGGCGAACCCAGTGGCACTGCCGGTCGCCCGATCCTGGGGCA
>CAZGAU010000054.1:2714-30084 GCA_964523725.1 uncultured Saprospiraceae bacterium | reverse complement strand
GGATCGTCGGCTCGGAGTCTCCCTGTCCACCGTAGAACAAACCGCTCAGATAGACCGACCAGCCGTTCAAATTACCAATGAAGTTCAGGTACTCACCCAAACCGCTCCATGGACCCGGTGCAAAGGTATAGTCACCAAAGGCAATGATGTCCGAACATGGCTGATACGGATCGAACGGGGATGTGCCCGTTATTTTTCTGCCCGCATAGATCGCGGCCAGACCACTGTACTGGAAATCTGTACCCAACATGAAAGTATAGATCCCTGTTCTTTCTACACGGAATTCGTGCAGATCGTAGTAGCGGTATTTACCCAATACATCCAATACCGGAAAACCGGCCAAACTAGTCGTGCGGAAGCACGTCTGGATCGTCGGATCGAATACAGGATCGGAACCGTCCAATGCACCTTCGATCTTGTAAACGCGCGTAGAACGCTGTCCGTAGGACTTGTCGCTTGGGCAGTATTCAAATACCGGCGGCGTCTTGTCTTCCGCATTTACATAACCCCAGCAAATCAACTGGTCGCAATTACCATTGGCATCCTTACCGTACACCCGATATATATAGCGACCACAGCCCCAAGCAATAATGCCTTCCGTATTTACATATGCTCGCCCATTAATAACATTGACGACCTCAATACAAAAGTTATTGTCACAAACCACGGCTCCTTTTAACAACTCATTCGCAGTAAGCTGCGCTTCACAATTATCATCCAAGCGGACATTCACTTCAGCATTGCACGAAAGTTCCTGATAGTCAACTGTTCCCTCCCGCCCGAGGATCTGGATACTTGGGGATGCTTCTATGCATTTATATTTTAAATTGATGGGATATAATCCGATATCTTCCGTTGAAACGGTAAAACAATATTCTATGAAAGCTGAATTGAGACCTGCCACTTCAATGTAAGGAGTGGCAGAAACAAGGTTATCCGTCAGATCACCGAAATCAGCCACTAACAAATTTTCCAAAGGATCGAGATTAGCAGGATCGCAGGCATCGTCCACCAACAAATTAAAACCATAACAAATTTGTATATCTTCGGCACAATCGGGCAGGGTCCAGGTAGTTCCATTGGCAATCATGCCAGAAGCAAAGGGCGTGACATTTAAAATAACTGTTGTAACCTCTCCCGGACATTCTTCGTCACCATCCAGTGCACAGTTACCATTCAAATCAATGAACGGAATAATTTCCAACTGCAACCGACCGATTCGATTGCAATCGATCAGTAAAATATCAGAAGGCTCGAAAAGCATTTCCAGTGCTCCAAAATCATCCATGCAAGCCTGAATATCAACGACGGGGAAGCCATTAATGGTTAAGTTATCCGAAGTAAAATCTAATACAACGCCAACCTTGGCACCTTCGGGAAGATTGAGATTGCCCAGATTTACAATCGAAAGCGGATTTGGCTCACAGGTGATATTGTTACTAACATCGCAAATATTGAGTTCTATACGATCCCCATCATTTACAGCAATGCCATTGATATCAAAGCCAATTTGTGGCAGATTTTCCGGGTCACAATCATAAGCAATCGGGTCTGGAGGTGTGACAGGGCATGGTAAAGTAGTTGAAGGATTTGCAGTATCTGCGTCGAATCCGGCTCCAGCACCATCAGTAAAATATTGTTGACCCGCGATATAATACGCGTACATTTGATTTGCTGCGTAAGCGGCGTTGAAAAAGTCTAAACCGCTGGCTTGCAAATTTGCTGCTGCTAAAGTGGTAGTCCAGGCTCCATCACTAGAAGTACAAACACCTACAAAATAAGAGGCAGGCGCACCGACGGTCACATTAGTTATATTAGGGAATGTACAACCATCCGTTTCATTGTCTTCCTGATAGACCATAACAGATTCGGCAACGTTTAAAACGCCACCTATTTGTATATTGTTAGAGCCGCAAGGAGTGTACGCAACACTTGAAAAAATCCCCACTCCAGCGCTGAATCCGGTATGAAAACTATTACCGGAGGTAACTAAACCTGTAATGGTAACATTTTGGGAGGAGGTAATAGAAACACCGTTTCCTTTATTATTGGAAGCGCTGATATTGATCATAGTGACACCGCTGACACCTGTTATGGCAAAACCCGAGCCTGAACTACCATTCATCGGAACCAAACGACCATTATTATTGGCGTGTACATTCGAAAAGAAGATATTATTCGCGCCGGGAGCAGCAAGAATACCGAAGGTACCAGCCTCTTCTACAATCAGGTTTTGGATCGAAACGCCGGCAGCGGTAATAATGATACCCCGGTCGTTGGAAGTCGAAGTCAGGGTATGGATCATACCATTATATTGCCCGTTGATAATGACTGGTTTATTCACCATCACCAGCCCTTCCATGATGTCTTCGGTTATGATGATCAAATCATTGGGGTTAGCTGCATTAATCGCAGCAGAAAGAGTCGGGTGACAAGGCGAGTTGCCATTACAGGCGCCAGAACCCACATAGCGCGTCTGGGCTTGTATCCAGAGGGGCATCATGGGCAATAACATTACAAATGCGAAAGCGACATTAATAATTTTGAAATGACCAGGTGTATAAACTTGTTTCATGACAGATATTATTTGGAGTTGCCAAATATGTGTTAAAAAATATGCATTGATAATTAATTGATTATCAATTTAAATAGCGACATAAAACCGTCATGAAACTAAAGCGATGTACAGCACCCGGGGCATTGAAGGCTTCCTCACAAAAAGTAAATAGAAATGCTTTTATTCTTACCAATGTGGTAAAAATAATCATAAGAAACTTCAACGTTGTTTTACGGGTACACGATGGCACCAGCTAATTTCATGAGATAAAATGACTTATTAGCGCAAAAAACTGCTATGCTAATAGAAATGTAATTCCATTAGCATTTTTGTAAAAAAACATTTAGGTCGTCGTAGTGCCTTAATAAAGTTTGTTGTGCAATAGCTTAGCCTGTCACAATGGCGTGCCTTCTTTGAATTGTGCTTATTTGTAAGATGGGTTAAATAAATGTAGCTCTTAATAAATGTACTCGTATCGGAATAATGATCCGATATTTTGTAGCTCTTGATTTTACAAAAGTATTCAAAAATTATTATCTGGTCAACAGATAAAGAATATATTTTAAAAAAAAGATGTAGAAGATCGCTTAAAGCCACGGGATGCCAATGTGACCAATTAATCCGGCATCCCGTTCAACTTTTTATTTAAAAATTATTCCAATAAAATCATTTTGCGGGTACCCTGGTATTTATCTGATTCCAATGTATAATAAAATACTCCTCCGTTCGGTAATTCACTTCTGTTAATTATGAGCTTATTATACCCGGAATTATAATGTCCGCGGACAGTTTTTAACACCCTGCCGTTCGCATCAAAAATCTTTAGCACAGCGCTGGTGGCTTCGGGCAGGTGGAAACCAATTGTGGTAGCTTGCGTAAAAGGGTTCGGCACGTTTTGATATAAAGCAAAGCCGGCACCCTGCACTTTCCCGTCGCCAAAATCGAGCGCCACATGCATCGTTTCTTCATTCAAATCATATGCTTCGGCCGGTGTGATCCGGGAATTGATATTTAACAGCTCGCTAAGCTGCCCTGCGGATTTGGCTGTAAAAACCAGACTAAACAGGTGTGCGTCTCTTTCTCGTGCCACCTCACCACGCTCCAATTCGTGCCAGCTCGACGTGATCAAACCTTCTTCAATCGCTTGTAAACCAAAGTTTTCCACCTTGGCATAACCATAGTTTATATCCGACAATTCAAGATATTGTTTGTCAAAAGCCAAGGTCCACTGATAACCTAAAACGTCGGAAATATCTCCTGTAAAGTCTACCGTAAAGGTCTCGCCGGCGTTGACTTTCCGGTCTTCCACTTCCATTTTGAAGATTTTTTTACTGCGCGGCTCGGTAGCAACAGCCTGCGGAACTGTCAGCGCATTCAGGTTCACATCTCCAATTTTGATGGCTACGAAATTGGCATTGCTCCTTGTACCCTGTAAATCATTGATGCTGATCACCTCCGGATATTCTTCAAACCATGGATTGTTCGGCACAGGAAAAACATAGGAAGCGCGCACAAAGCGCCAACTGGTATTTGAGGCAAATCTTAGATCAATTCCCAGGATCAGCTTCCGCATTTGAATCAGATCAAGGATGGAAATATTCTTCGAGTTGTTGACATCTGCAGCAATCATTTTATAGGGTGAATCCAGCGGCAAAACCCCCAGAATATGCCTGGTCACAATGATGATATCAACTGTATTTACACCATTTTGTGGGAAGGTGTCCATCAAGGGGGCAATGGTATAATCATAGCCTTCATCCAGTTGATTGAAACTGTAGGTACCATCTAGTATGGTATTAGTAGTACCCGACGCCTGCCCACTTAATAGCACCCGGACGGATTCTACCGGTCTGTTGTTTTCAGTTTTTATAATGCCCGTGATAAGCCCTTGCTTAGGTGGAGCACAGGCTAAAGATTGTTCATCTGTAACGGTAATTGTGGTTGCACAGAAACCGTAATTGGGGCCACCGACAATGCCGCCCGGTTGTACCGCATAAGGATTAGCGGCGCTATCCCAGGCATATACCTCCACAACGACCTGTTTACCTGCATCATCGCAGGTAAATACGAGGCTATCGCGATTGATATTGGGCACTTCGCCCATTTTATTGATCGAATAACGTACTGGTCCTGAGCAATCTGTCGCCATACCGTTGAGTAACTCCGCAACTTTTACGGTAACTGCACCACGGTCTTCAATACCATCGCCGTTCAAATCTTTCGCTGGTTTTACTGGCAGCAAATTGACGGTAATTCCATTCCGGCAAATCGGCGCAGGCGGCTTACAATCCACTACTTCAAATGGTATTTTTTTTGTACCGGTATTATTACAACCGTCGCGTACAGTGATGGCAAAACCATGTTTCCCTTTCGGGAAAGTACCTCTAATTTCATAATTGGGGTACACCCCGGAAAGATTGCCGCTAAAGGTAGCCAAATTGCCATCGGTCGTACCGTCGTTATTCAGATCCACTAACACCTGCACCGTCAGAGAATTTGGCGTACAAGCTTCGGTGACAACGAAAGGCACACTTAAGGTCGCATTGCAATTATCATTGGTCGAACAAAAAGGCTGCGGCGCCGTGAAAAGCACATCTGGAGGTGTGGTGTCAAACACCCGGATCACCTGCGTGTATTGCCAATAACCGTTTGAAGTGCTGTTGCGCCAATAGCCCTTGGGATTGGTCGGCGTACATCCGCGCTGATTGGCAGCAGGGATATTATCAGTTTCCGAATCATTCCGATCTACAAAAATATTGGTCGGACGACGAATCACCCAAACATCTTCATCACCGGCTTTATTGTCGCAATCCTCGTCTCGGCCGATCACGATCGGTTGCGAAACGCCATCGTATTCGCAGAAATTGATCACCCGGTAGGTTCTGAAAATTCGGTAACACTCACTGCCGATGGGCGAAAACTGCTCCTCGGTTATTCCCACCGACAATTGGTCGCAAGCCAAAGAATTGAGTTGTAAGGTATCTGCATTGGGCACACCGCATTCTACATCTGTATCTTTCGGGAATTTGATGGTGTAATGGTTGACTTTTGTAATGGTGATCACCTGTTGACAGGTATTAATAGAAGTATTCCCGGCAAGGTCCACCGTTCGAAAACGACGAGTAATTGTTCCTACCCGGCAATCCGACAAATTGACGATCGGCGTTAATTCCTCCCATCTCGCATTGCAGTTGTCCGTAGCCGTAGCCGCACCAAACAAGGTTCGCAACTGTGTGGTATCCATCGGATTAAACATATTTGGCAGTGAGGTACAAGGAATTGAAACGGGCGCAGGCGCAACACAGAACGGGCGAATCATATCTTTCACTTCTACGCTAACGATGCATTCATTGGAATTACCGGCTTTATCCAAAACGCGCATTTCTACAATAACCGTGCTGTCGGTATCACAACAATTGATGTCAATAAAAGTACCCCAGGCAGAAAAATAGGGCGTTACAGGTTGACAAGTAAGCGGGTCTTTGACATAACGACGGCGCACTAAAATGCTGTCAATCTGGCAATTATCGCGGCTGCCCGCATCAATATCGGTCGCCAGAATTCTGGCTACGCCTTCGCCCCCCAGGGAAATGGAAAGGCTGTTTTTGCAAACAACGGTCGGCTCGATGCGATCCTCTACTTTGAAAGGACATGAAATAAGTGCTCCGTTACCGCAGGCATCGGTCACAATATATCTGAACCGGTAGGTGCCAATCGGTATATTGCTCACCTGCAAAGACCCCGTGGATACGACCGTAGTCCACAGATATTCCTGTAATTCATAATCTATAATGAATCCAAATTCGTCAAAAATAGGCATCAGCGTGTCACTTACCACCTCCACTTTGAAAGTAGAGCTTGAGCAATTGTCGGAAATAATTGGCGCGGGCGCAGTGAAAGTCGCGGTACAGGCGAATGGTGAAGTCGAAAACACCAGTGTATCCAGCACGCCATCGTTGTCGTTATCCGCCGTTGGGCAGGAAACAATGGGTGCTTTACTATCTCCAACCTGAATAACCTGATTGAACCGGAGGAAACTACCTACCTGGCAAATATCCATGATCGTCCATTCCCGCACGAAGCTATAGGTATCAGCACAGCCGGTGGCTCTGGGTTTGTCGATGTAAGTCGCACTGATATTACAATAGGAAGTCGCCAGATTATAATTGCCATAGGCTGTTTTTACAATCGGATAACCGGTTACATTTGGGTGCGGATTGCCATTGACATCAAAGGTAAATTCAGCGTCACATTCCAGAAATACCGTCAGTTGAGGATAAACCACATCCGCGTAAGTTGGCTTGCGTACGCTGATGAGCTGTGAACACTGTGCAGAATTGCCGGCGGCGTCTTTCACTGTAAAAGTCCTGGAAATAATATCACCCGAACAGGCATTCCCTTGTATCAGTTGATCGGAAAAAGTAATATCTGTAACCGGATTGGTGCAGTTATCAATTACCATCGGAGAACCAGTAAAGGCAAGGCTTTCCGGCTTATTCAAAATCTGGTTGATGTCGTTACAAATTAAATCATACTGCGCTTGCGTTTGTATCGGCTGGATGCCCGTGATCAAACCATCCGCATCGCTGTACGCTGCCCAAAAGTAGGAACCCACGGCCCGCGGCGCACGTGTAGTTGTAAGCAGCGTGTAAGTTCGCCCTGGCATTAATCTCGTGGTAATACGGGTAATCGGGTTTAATTGAGAAAAGAAGACGCCGGAAGTAAAGCTGACGTAGCTTTGCGCAATCTGATCCAGACAAAGCGAAGCATTGCTGGTTGCCTGTTTTTCCCCGTTAAAAAGCAGCGCTGCCCCTTCTCCGAAATCCGGAGATAATTCAAAGGTGTAAAAGTCGTCCTTTGTAACGGTAAAAGAATACAATTCGTAGTAATGCCTGCCAGTATCCTGGCTTACAATGGGTTGGAAGCAACTGATCGTGGACAGATTGGCGAAACTACTGATCTGCGAAAGGAAACCGCTGATCAACTGAACCTGTTGGGCATAGGAGGCTTTATTGGTATTCGGCGGACAAGTGACCGAAGGTTTGCGTTGATCGAAAATGGTGATATTGCTCGTGCATGTCGCATTGGTTTGTTTGTCAATGACGGTCGCTTGCAGGGTTTGACCCACGTAGGCACTCGTGAGCGTATTGCCAATATTCATGCCGCGGCTGTCGCGAATTCTCACTTCATAGGTAGATAAACACGGCGGCGCAGTGGTCAGCAGCATATCGGGTGTAACAACGATTATACAATCATCGTCCATATTGATATTCACATTCGTTCGGCAAACCATACTGGTGGCCGGCGGGCAGAAGGTATAACCCGCGTCCACACTGAGTTCCTGCTGGCGCGATTGAACCGTATAGCAGCCTGTAAAGCCATTGGCATCCGCATCACTATCCGCATTATCGCTCCCGACATCGGGTACCACGCGTTCGTAAACACTCGTAGAAGGAAATCCAAATTTTATTTTGTAACTCCCGGGGGCTAAGCCTGTAAAGAGATACAGCCCGTTTGCGCCAGTCGTTTTGGTTGACAATGGCATCACGGACTGCACATCTGAGCAGAGATAAAGCGTAACGGGTACCCCCGCTAACGGTGTATCGCCACTATCAAAAATATTGTTACGATTTTTATCTACCCAGGCGAGATTCCCAATTTGAGCGGGTACATACACGCCCGCGTCCCAGTCAAGCACCTGCTGACCGGCGGCCAGCGTAATACAAGCGGTTTCCTTGAGCAGTGAATCGATATCTGAATCCAGCGCATCGGAAGTCGCATCTTTTTTGGTGGCAACGGCTCCGGCAAACTCGGGCGCAGCGGTCGTAAAATCAAAACGAAGCTTGTATTGTCCGGCCGGCAATTCGGAAAACTGATAAACGCCCTGATCGTCGGTCAGCGTTTGGGCAATATTCTGACCATTACAATTCAGCAAATTCACAGTCACATTGGCGATACCGCCCGGTTCATCGTTTTGAATGCCATCGCCATTGAGATCTTCCCAGACTCGATTGCCAATGATGCCACAACCCGGCGGCGCCGAGAACAAATCTTCCACAGTCAGGACACACTCCGGTAGTGCGGAATAATAGGCTTTCACATCGATCATTTCACCATTCGCGGGAAGCGAAATATTCAAAGTTTGAGCGGTGGTATCAGGATCAACGGGTGCTTGAAATATTTGCCCGTCGGCTTCCAAAATCAGATTGCCGGTGAGCGGAGCGCCATCGTTGGTCACGGTAATATCTACACTGTAAGTATTGTTAGAGCTACATTCGGGCGTGCTGGCTGTAATGCTCAAAATATTGCACCCTAAAACCGAAGTTTTGGTTGGATCGTTTGCAGTCGGGGTATCAGGATCGTCACTAAGAATCGGGCCAGAGCCTTCGCCGGTAATGGAAATCTGATCGGAAACGGTCAAAGCCGTACGCGGATCCAGCGGTTTATTGATCGTGACTTTGTAAGTAATAGTGATTTTTTTACCGGCAGGGAGGTCGCTAAGTTCTACTGGAAAAGTTTGCGCCTGCATCGTATGAAAAAAACCAAAAAAAAGAAGCATCGATAAAAGCCGGCTTATTCTGTGGAAAAATAGATTCGGCCCGATACGTTTTCTTCGATTTTCAGTTACATACAACAAGTCTTTGGGTAACAGCCTCTTGTAGAGTTGAGTCATGGGATTATTAGATTTTGTCAATCGGTTTTGGAAAATTTTTTTTGTTCTCAAAAGCTCTGTTCCATAATCCAAGCGGCTCGGAAATTACAGCAAAGATAATAGCTTCCGCGCTGTATTTCAATGGTTTCAGCTCAGCTTGTACTATCGGACAAACAATTTGGGGGTAAGATGGTGTTACAGAGTGGTTGTGTGCAGGAGTTCTCAAACATTTTCGCAGTGCAAAGTTAGGTTTGTTCATACTCAATTCAAATAGTTGAAACATAAAAAAATTACTCAATTGTGCGGCTATACGACAATGAGTAGAAATTTAGTGCTTTTCTAACCGTTGATCTTTTTGTTAGGTACAAAGACCAAGCCAATTTTTGGCGGGAATTTTTTTGTTGAGTAGAATTTTGCGCTTGAAACCCTTTAACTCAATTTGACCACTTCGCCCAGTTTTGGGATCGCCACGTCTTTAAAACCTTGATGCAGCAACATTCCCCGGAAGCTTTCCTGTGCGTCCAGTACGCCGTGCACCAGGAAGATTTTTTGAACGCTGGGTTTTTGATTTTCCAGAAAGCGCACCAATTCCCAGCGATCCGCATGGGCAGAGAAAGAATCCATGATTTCCACATCGGCGTGAACGGGCTTCCACTGACCAAAAAACCGAAGCGCCTTGGCACCATCCCGAAGCAAGCCACCCGGGGTTTCCGGGGAGCAATAACCCACAATCAGTACGGTATTTTTGCCGTGGTCGATACTGTTGAACAAGTGATGCTGGATACGCCCGGCATTCGCCATACCCGAAGCACTGATGATGATGCAAGGATCTTCCATGGTATTGAGTTTTTTGGAATCCTCGGTATCCCGGATATAGTGAAGATTATTAAAGCCAAAAGGGTTTTCATCCCGAAGCATATATTCATTCAATTGATTATCAAAGCATTCCGGATGGGCGCCAAAGATGGTCGTGGCATTTACCGCAAGTGGGCTATCCACATATACCGGTACCGGCGGCAGTTTACCCGCAGTTACCAATTGGTCGAGAATATACACCAACTCCTGCGTACGTCCCACGCTAAAGGCCGGAATGATCAGCTTGCCACGCTTTTCCACACAGGTATGGTTGATTATTTTAAGAAAATGGTTGATTTCGGCGGGTGCTTCCTCGTGGTCGCGGTCGCCGTAAGTGCTTTCGCAGATCAGGTAATCGACCTCGGGCATTGGCTGCGGATCACGCAATATCGGGCGATTGGGGCGCCCCACATCACCGGTAAATCCAAACATCAGTGTTTTGCCATTTTCCTTTATTTTTAGTGTAACCGTCGCGCTCCCCAGAATATGTCCCGCATCCGAGAACAATACCTCCACATCGTCGTGGATTTTAAACCAGCGATCGTAGCCATAGCTAATAAACATTTTCATCGTTTCTTCCACATCCTCACTGGTGTACAAAGGCTCACGTAATTCACTTTCATCAAAATCGCCGCTACGTTCCAGTTTTTTATTGGCATATTCGGCATCTTTTTCCTGAATTTTCGCCCCATCTAAAAGCATTATAGAACACAAACTCCGGGTAGCATGGGTACAGCGAATGACTCCTTTGAAGCCATCCCGCACCAGTTTTGGCAGCCGCCCCGAATGATCGATATGCGCATGCGAAAGAATCACAGCGTCAATTTCTGCCGGGTCAAATTGCCAGCTTTCATTGAAATCCTGCATATCTTTTGCCCGCCCCTGGTATAAGCCGCAATCGAGCAGGATATTAGTACCATCATTGAGTGTGATCAGGTGAGCACTTCCGGTGACTTCGCGCGCGGCGCCGCAGAATTTGATTCGCATGTAAGATCAATTTTGTCTAAGGAATGAAGTGCAAGCTACAAAAATTCAATAGCTTTGAAAAAGCAAATTAGAAAACCATGGATTGTATTTTCTGCAAAATCATCGCCGATGAACTGCCTGCCAGTAAAGTGTATGAAGATGAGCAACTGCTTGCTTTTATGGACATTCGCCCGGTCAATGAGGGGCATTTACTCATCGTACCCAAAGCACATCACGATATGCTGAAGGATATGCCGTTGGAATTGGCGGATCACTTGTTTAAAACCGCGATTCGCATCGAAAGACGCTTGTGGGAAACCGACATCCCTTGCGAAGGAACCAACCTTCTGCAAAACAATGGAGCCTCCGCCTGGCAAGAAGTGCACCATGTACACGTACACGTCATTCCACGCCTGAGCGGCGATTATGCCCGCATCAAATTATCGCTTTCTGCTTTAAAACCAAATCGGACGGAATTGGATACGACGGCCAAGAAAATTGAGGCTGCTTTGAAATCGCTTTAAGTGGTGGCTTTCCTTTCCAATACTTTTATTTTGTAAGCGTGATCGTTGTTTTCGTCTGCCGGAAATTTGTCGGTGGTAAGCGTACGCCATTCGTCCATGTTCAATTCCGGAAAGAAAACTTCGCCATCCGGGATTTCCACGTCCACTTCGGTAAGGTAAATTTTGTCCCAGTACCCCAAGCTTTGCTGATAAATTTCGCCACCGCCGATGATAAAAGCCTCGGTTTCTTCATCGTCGTAAGCCATTTCCAGCGCTTCTTCAATAGAACGGGCAATGATGCAGCCGGAGGCAATAAAATAAGGATCGCGCGTGATGATAATATTGGTGCGCTTGGGTAGCGGCCGCCCCATCGACATGAATGTTTTGCGCCCCATAATAACGTGGTGATCCATCGTGGTGCGTTTAAAAAACTTCATATCTCCCGAGAGATGCCAGGGAATTTCATTGTCCCGCCCGATGACGCGGTTTTTGGACATTGCAACAATTGCGGAAACGATCATGATGTTGATGCTGGATTCTAGTTTCGGATTTCCGGAGATTTTTGATCCTCATCAGCTGGAATCAACTCCTGCAAAGATAATTTTCTTTCGACCGCCTGCGAGTTTTCCAGATTTTTTCGCACCGCACGGGCAAAACGGAGCATCGCCGCATGGTCGGTCGTATTCATCTTGATAGAACTAGCTTCATTTTCAAAAGGCGATATGGGCACTACCCGGTAGATTTGTTTGCCATTGCCAGTGTTTTCACGCCAGCGCCAGACAGGGATGTAGGAAGGTGTTTGAATCTGCAAATCACCCGAGCTGGTATTTTTTTCCAAAATAACCTCCACCATTAAGCCGCCATCGGTGTTGGTTTTTACCTGTCCGGATATAAAATTTCCCAGCGAATAGGCCACCGGCACGATTTGCTCAGTGCTATCTGCATTCATTGTTTTCACCGTTTTAATCGGCTGCACCACGTGCGGATGCGCACCAATGATAAGATCGGCGCCCCAATCGGCGAGTTTTTGAGCCAGGTCACGCTGTTTTTTGTTTTCGCTGAGCTGGTACTCGTCTCCCCAATGCATCATCACGATAATAAAATCAGGCTCCAGCGCTCGGGCTACCGCCATATCGGCTTCGATCTGATCTTCCTTGATTTCATTTACCATAGAAGGCAGACGCGTCGGCACGCCATTCGTATCGTAAGTGTAATTCAGAAATGCCAGTTTGAAACTGCCTTTATAAACCAGGAGCGGATAAAAAGCCTCGCGCTCCTCCCGACTTTGAAAAGTGCCTGTGTGATAAAAACCGTATTCCCCAAGGGTTTTGATGGTATTAATGACCCCGTCCAGTCCACCGTCATTGCTGTGATTATTGGCAGTAAATAAAAAATTGAACCCAGCATGACGCAGGGCTAGGGCCAGATCATCCGGACTTTTGAACAGCGGATAACCAGTGTAGGGCGGCTTGCCCGGTAAGGTCAGTTCCAGGTTTCCAATCGTCAGATCGGCTTGTTTTAAAACAGGAGTAATGTATTCAAAACAAGGGGAATAATCGTATAATTTATTTTTTTCTACCTCAGCCGAGCGAATCTGCGAATCGTGCCCCATGATATCGCCGGCGAAAAGAAGTTTGAGCGTGTGAATACTGTCATTTTGTGACCAGGATAGGCCTGCCAGAAGCAGCAGTGCTAAGGAAAATACAATCCTGTTCTGCATGGTTGGTTATGGTTTCGTTTTGTTGATCAGATCGGCATTAATCATGGTGGCTTCCAGGTACTTACGTTCCTGCCGAATCGTATCGGTCAGGTATTTTTCGATCATAAGGCTGGAAATAGGCGCAGCATAACGGGCACCCCAGACACCATGTTCCACGTACACTGCTACCACAATTTTCGGGTTTTCTTTTGGCGCAAAGCCGAAGAAAATGGAGTGATCGTCGCCGTGTGGGTTTTCCGCCGTGCCGGTTTTTCCGCAAATTGCAATATCAGGTAAATAGGCAATCCTTGCCGTACCGCCAATCACCGCGCGTTCCATGCCGTCAATTACAGGGCCAAAGTGTTCTTCGTTGATGCCAACGTAATGTTTTGCCCGGTATTTTTCGTCGATTTTGGCAACCTTATTTTTGTATCCTCTGAGCAGGTGCGGCGTGATATAAAAGCCTTTATTGGCAATCATTGCGCCGAGATTTGCCATTTGCATGGTGGTCAGCAGCATTTCGCCCTGCCCGATGCCTACGGAACGAATCCAAGAAGAATTCCACTTTTGCCCGGCCTGCTGGCGCTCGAACATTGTATTGTAATAAGAGGAGGTTGGGTAGTTCCCTCCTTTTTCATTCGGAAAGTCCACCCCCAGGGGCTTGCCCAGTCCCATCCGGTCGAGGTAGCTATTGAAAATATCCAGTCCCGCTTGCGGATTGTAAAAACCTTCTTTATCTACCACTTCCCGGAAAACCGTTACAAAATAAGCGTTGCAAGAGTGCTGCAAGGCCATGGCTACGCTCGTGCAGGTAGGGTGTCCATGGCAACCAGTGCGTTGCCCACCGAAAAAATAGCCACCATTACAGCCAATCGTCCGGTTCACATTCAGAACGCCTTCCTGCATAGCTATAAGGGCCACAGCAGGCTTGAACAAAGACCCCGGCGGATAAGCAGCCTGGATAGAACGATCAAAGAAGATTTTATTGGGATCGGCGCTCAGTTTGGCGTATTCCTTACCTCTATTCTGATTGATTGTCAACAAGTTAGGATCGTAACCCGGTGAACTGATCATAGCGAGGATTTCACCCGTTTCGGGTTCGATAGCCACAATGCTGCCGGTTTTGTTACTCAACAGTAACTCACCGTATTTCTGCAACTCCAGATCTATCGAAGTAATGATATCCGCGCCGGCGGTAGGCAACTTGTTTTGTGCCCCGTCTTTATAAGAGCCAACGTCTCTTCCGAGATTATCCTTGAGTACAAATCGTGCTCCTTTCTCGCCGCGAAGTTCCTCTTCATACGCCAGTTCCAGTCCACTCGCGCCAATGTAATCGCCCATTTCATAGATGGCAGAATCTTTTTTCAGTTCATCAGAATTCACCTCACGGATATAGCCAAGCACGTGGGCCGCGTTTGTGTGCGGATAGCTGCGCGCGCTGCGTAGTTGTAAATAAAATCCCGGAAATTCGTACAAACTTTCCTGAAAACGGGCTACGGCTTCCGGTGACAATTTGCTCATGAATACAAAAGGCACCACCTTGGAAAAACGCGGATCCCGCCAGTTTTTCTCGATATTTTCATCAAAAAACTCAGGATCAATGTTTAAAAGGGTACAGAATTTAGTAGTATCAAAATTTTCCCATTTGATCTGATTATAAGTGACCATCAAATCATAGGTAGGCGTATTGAAGATGAGTAATTTTTCATTGCGGTCGTAAATCAGCCCTCGTGCGGGATAAACCGTATATTTCTGAATTGCAGTCGCCTCCGCCATGTTCTTAAATGTAGGATCGACCAATTGTAATTGCACAGCTTTTCCAATCAAAACCACTGCGGAGATGATAAAAACAATTTGAATAATCTGTTGCCGATTGCGCAGGCTATCCGACATAATGCGTTGAAATTACTCTTTGGGATTGAAAATAATCATTGTCATCCAAATGAAAATCATAGAAATAATAAAACTGGAAACCGTTTTCAAAAGTATTGGGATGACATAAACGAAGGTAAAAGATTCTACCGAAAAATAAAAAAGTAAATGCACCCCCATCATGATAGAAGCATAACGCAAAAACCAGGACATGCCATATTGGGCTTTGGTTGGGCTGTGCTTTACATCATGACCACCGCGGGGCGCGAGCCACCGCAGCACCGCAGGTCGGATGGCAGCAATAAAAACACTTGCACTGGCGTGTACCCCCGGCGAATCGTAGAATAAATCAACGCTAATCCCCAAGGCAAAAGCCGAAAACAGGATCAGTTCCTTCGGCGTGCGAAAGGGCAACAGCAAGATAAACAGTGGATACAGAATAATTTGAAAATAGTGAAAGCCATCCCACCACAGGGTAATTCTTTTGAGCACAAATACTTGCAAAAGCAAGAGCCCTAAAAAGCGAGCCAGATTGTTAAAGAACGTTCTATTCATCGGGGTTCCTGCGGTTCAATCGCTTTAAGTTCCAGGTAATGTTTATTCACGGCAATGTAGGCATTCTGCAATCGGGCAAGGTCATTGCTCAGCCTGACTTTTATCATATAATAATTGCCTCCTCCTTCCAGGGTATCCACATTTACGGCATCCACGGTACCTATCAGGATATTCGGCGGAAAAATATTGGAGTAGCCACTGGTTTGAATCGTATCACCGATATTTACGTTTTCATATCTGGGCACATCCTCCAGATTCAGATACCTCGAATCCATGCCTCGCCATCGCAATCGCCCGAAAGCGCCACTATGCCGGACAGAAGCGGAAACTCGAGATTGCCGATGTAAAACGGACATCACTGTTGAGTAATGTTCGGAAACCCGGAGCACCACGCCAACAATACCATTGCTGCTGATGACACCCATATTTTCTACCACGCCATCCTGGGATCCTTTGTCAAGCGTCAGGATATTGTCTTCAGCCGTAACCGAATTGTTGATAACATTGGCAGGTATAAAATCAAATATGTTTTTGCTCGTATCTAGTCCGGTAGTGTCGCCCAAATAAACAGCCAGGTCTTCCCGGGAAATGGAATCACCTACCAACGAATCACCCTGCATTAACATCAATTGATGAAGCCGTTCACGCAAAGCCGCATTTTCATTCTTCAGGTCATCTACCTGATCGACCAGAGAGAAATAATTAGTCACATCATCTGCCATTTTATTGGCGGTTCCTACTACTGAGCTTGCGGTACTCAACCAGATGCGCTGTTGCTTATCATTAAGATTCACAACAAGATAGAATGAAATCCCCTCCAGCAGCAGGAAAAACAGAAAGCTGCTGTTTCTTATCAAAAACTGAAGGAGACCTTGCATGTTATTGTTGGTTTAAATATTCTAAGCCGGAGTTTTCTGGGCAAATATTATAAAACTACACTGGCAAAAAAGGCAGTTCAGAAAACATGCGCACTACGCCAAAATCAGAATTTAACCCTTTGAAAATCAGCCAACTACTCCAAAAGCATTACACACTCTTCCTGTCAATCAGGAATGTAAACCGATGCGAGTTTTTCAGGGCGATGCCTGTACCTCTTACCACTGCGCGCAGCGGGTCTTCGGCAATGTGTACAGGAAGCTTGGTTTTCTGAGCTATTCGCTTGTCCAAACCGCGCAACAGGGCTCCGCCTCCGGTCAGGTACAAACCTGTACGATAAATATCGGACGCCAACTCCGGTGGCGTGGATTCCAGCGCTTTCAGAATAGCATCTTCTATTTTGGAAATGGATTTATCGAGTGCGTGGGCAATTTCGCCGTACGAAATTTTAATTTGCTTTGGAATACCGGTCATCAGGTCGCGGCCATTTACGGCATAATCATCCGGTGGCGTATCCAGTTCGTGCAAAGCCGAGCCAACATGAATTTTGATCTGTTCGGCGGTTCTTTCACCAATCAGAATATTGTGCTGGCGCTTCATATAGCTCATAATATCGCTGTTCAGTTCATCCCCGGCAATCCGGATAGATTGATCTGCCACGATGCCTGCCAGCGCTATGACGGCGATCTCCGTGGTACCACCTCCGATGTCGATAATCATATTACCAACCGGTTCTTCTACATCCAGTCCAATACCCAGGGCTGCCGCCATTGGCTCATGAATCAGATAGGTTTCTTTGGAATCTACGTGATCGGCAGAGTCAAAAACAGCGCGCTTTTCCACCTCGGTAATACCCGAAGGAATGCAAATCACCATTTTGAGGTGGGAGAACAAACGACGCCGACCACCCAGCATATTGATAAAGCCCTCGATCATGCTTTCCGCCGCCTGGAAGTCAGCAATCACGCCATCCTTGAGCGGACGAACGGTTTTGATGTCTTCGTGGGTTTTTTCGTGCATCTGCATCGCTTTGGTGCCCACCGCTATGGTTTCACCGGTTTTGCGATTGATCGCTACGATGGATGGCTCGTCCACCACCACTTGTCCGTCTTGTATGATGAGCGTATTGGCTGTTCCCAGATCAATCGCCAGTTCTTGTTTGAAAAAACCGAAAAGTTTCATTTATCTTTTGCCCTCAGGTTTTTAGTCGTCAGGATTACTTAAAATCGCAACGTTTTTTAGTTTGATGAAAGATAATAAATTTTATCCATGCTGCACCTTCACTGCGATTGTTCGTTTTCTTTGTAAACTATTAATTTAACCTACCAATTAGCAATTTTAAATTAACAATCCACAATTCTTTGAAGGTAATTGTCATTCAGGCGCAAAAAAAGAGAAATTTTGCGAAAAAAGCGAATGAAAAACCATTCTTATTTAAAGCGTTTTCAGGATTTTACGAATTTTCCTTTCAAATGTTCACCGCTTTGGTTTCTCCAACCACCACTTCGTAGAAATCATTCGGATCCAAGTACTTCTGTGCAAGTTCCAGTATCTGCTCCGGGGTAATCGCCTGTATCCCTTGCACCAGCTCATCGAAATAATTCATGGATAAGCCTTCGCTGACAATGGTTTTTACAATATCAGAAACATTAAATGGTCCGTCCAGCATGTTCAAAAAGCCCCCCAATACATAATTGTGAACCATCGCAAATTCCTCATCGTCAATTGGTTCGCTACGCAATTGCTCCATTTCCTTGTAAATCTCTTCTAACGTCTGAACAGCAAATTCATTGCCAACTTCTGTACCAATGTAAAAACACCCATCGAACGACATCGTGTCCAGAATCGAATAAATATTATAGGTATAACCTTTATCCTCCCGAATATTCTCCATCAGGCGCGAGCCGAAATAGCCGCCCAGCACGGTGTTGAGCACGTACATGCCCGGATAATCGGGGTGATGCCGGCTAAACATACCTCGACCAACCCGGATTGCCATTTGCACCGTTTCAGGATTATAAATATGTACTTTGCGCTCGGGCGAAGGCTGACTTTCAAAGCGAATCTGCTGCAATTTTCCGGGCCGAATCGCCTGCCCAACGTAGCGGTTCAGCGTGCTCAGCACTTTTTCATCCACTTTCCCGCTCAGTACGATGGCGCAGTTGCTGCGGTTAAAACACAATTCATAATGCCGGATTAAATCTTCACGCCGCAGCTCGCGGTAAGTTTCGGGATAACTATTGTAACCGTAAGGATGCTCCGCGCCGAAGATCAACTCAGTCACCGTACGGTAAGCGATGGTATCGTTCTTGGTAAGGTCGATCTGCAAATTTTGCTGATTCACCTGAATGTAAGTGTCGAGTTCCTTTTGCGGAAAGCTCGGCTCCGCCAGAATATCCGCTACGATGGGCAGCACGTTTTCAAAATATTTGTTCAGGCTGTATAGCTCTACTACTGTGGTATCGATATTGAAAGGCGTACGGAAACTACTGCCGTAAAAGTCGAATTTCTCGGCAATGGTTGCAGAATCGTAACTCTTGGAACCTTCCTTCAGCATGGCGGCGGTAGCGCGCGCTACGAGTTTCTTATGCTCAAAAGGGCGCCCGGCAAAGAAGATGATTTCCAGCTTGAGCACTTCCTGCGTGCCCATATTCACCGCATAGACGGGAATGCCGTTGTCCAGTGTCAATGTTTGCACCGGCGGCAATTCCAGTTTGTCAATTTCCCGAATCGGCGGCTGCTGTGTCCTGTTTGGCATAAGTTATTGAAAATTAGGGCTGCAAAGATAGTTTATTGTAAAGGGATAATAGTAGAAGCAAGAAGGATTTTTTTATGGTGTAACGGTAGATCGGTAGATCGGTGCACCGGCAAACCGTTAACCGACCCACCGTTTTCCAACTTATCCACATGGTGTTGATTATTCAACATGAAAAAATCGGAGAGAAAAGCTATTTTTGCAAACTAGGTGAAAAGTCTAACGATCACCCTCTGTCCGACTAAAAAACTAACGACAAATAAAACTATGAAATTCAGCGTTTCATCCTCCGAATTACTCAAAAGATTACAGATTGCCGGCGGCGCAATCGGCTCCAACCCCGTGCTGCCGATCCTCGAAGACTTTCTGTTCACGATCAACAACAATCGCCTGATCATCGCGGCTACCGATCTGGAAACGTCTATCACGACCGAGATCGAGGTTATGTCTGATTCCGATGGTTCGATAGCAGTGCCCGCCAAAATCCTGCTTGAAACGCTCAAGGCTTTGCCCCAGCAGCCGATCACATTCTCCATTAATGAAGATAGCCTGGGGATCGAAATTACCTCTGCTTATGGCAAATACAAACTGGCCGGTGAAAACGGTCAGGATTTCCCACGCATTCCGGAACCAGAGGATGTGGACACGGTGACGCTCCAGTCGGGCGTACTGATTCAGGGTATCAACAAAACCCTGTTTGCCACCAGCAATGACGAACTGCGCCCGGCCATGTCCGGGGTATATTTTCAGGTGGATTTCAACAAGCTGACTCTGGTGGCAACTGATGCGCACAAGCTTGTGAAATATGCTTTCTCGGAAGTAGCCAGCGATGTTTCCACTTCCTTTATCATTCCTAAAAAAGC
Organism: uncultured Saprospiraceae bacterium; assembly: GCA_964523725.1. Taxonomy (GTDB): domain Bacteria; phylum Bacteroidota; class Bacteroidia; order Chitinophagales; family Saprospiraceae; genus JADJNW01. Next base: position 9,931 of record CAZGAU010000054.1, on the reverse strand, counting down.
GCTTAACTTACTGAAAAACGCACTGCCGGCCAGCAGCGAGGTAAAATTGGCTTTCAACAAAGCAAATGCTTTCTTCTCGTTTGACGAAACCCATCTGGTGTGCCGCCTGATCGATGCACGTTATCCGGATTACAATGCCGTCATTCCTGTTGAAAATCCTAATGTAATGTCGATTCCACGCGGCGATTTCCAAAATTCACTGAAACGAATTGCCATCTACGCCAATAAAACGACCAATCAGGTGATTCTGAAAATTGAAGACGGTAATCTGACGATATCGGCACAGGATCTTGATTTTTCCAACGAAGCGACCGAGCAACTTTCCTGCACCTACGATGGCAATCCGCTAACGATCGGCTTTAACGCCAAATTCCTGGTGGAAATGCTAAGCGTAATGGACGCGGAAGAAGTCAAACTGGAAATGTCCACGCCAACGCGGGCGGGCATCCTGTTGCCTATGGAACCCAAGGACGGAGAGGAAATTCTGATGTTGGTGATGCCGGTCATGTTGAGTAATTGATGATTGCCAGCCAAAAGGTATGACAATTATTGCTTAACTTCATGGCAATTAACTATCCACAATTAGCAATCTATGATACGATATTTGCTTGTAGCGGTTTCTGTCATCACTGTTTTCGCTTGCCAAAGCGAGCCGAAACTACCTGAAAATCCGGAGGATGTGGTTCGGAAATTTCAGGGGTTCATTGACAAAAACCAGTTCGAAGAAGCGAAAAAACTTAGCACCCCGCGTGGTCAGTCCCGCCTGGATGATTTGGCGGCGATCATTCAGGATGAATTGGCAGATTCGACTATTTTTAATACAACTTTCCTGCGCATCAATTGCCAAACAAACGTAGATACGGCACGCTGCCTCTGCCTGGTGCAGGATTCTTACGAAGAATACGAAACCGATTATAAACTCATCAGAATCAACGGGCAATGGCTCGTGGACATTCCCGAAGAAGAAATAATTGAGGAAGATGAGTTTATTGAAATGCTCGATTCCCTCAATTTTGATTCGCTTTTTCAGGAAGAGGAGGAGGGTTTAAACTCGGAGCGCTAGACAGGAAAAATGAATACTTCCTCGCCAAAAATCGGTTTGTTTTTCGGCTCTTTCAATCCTGTGCATGTAGGTCATATGATCATTGCCAATTATATGGCAACGCAGACCGACCTAAAGGAAGTCTGGCTCGTGGTGTCACCACAAAATCCGCTTAAAGAGAAACGAACCCTGGCCCGCGATTACGACCGGCTGCATCTGGTCCAACTGGCTATCGGCGAGAACCTCCATTTGCGTGCTTCCGAAGTGGAATTTAGTTTACCCAAACCTTCCTATACCATTGATACACTGACTTATTTGCATGAAAAAAATCCGGATAAGCAATTCGTACTCATTATGGGTGGCGATAATCTGGCGACGCTGCACAAATGGAAAAACTACGAACGCCTGCTGAGTGATTACGAAATCTATGTGTACAGCCGCCCGGCTTATGATGTGGGCGATCTGGCGGAGCACCCGCATGTACGCATGTACGAAGATGTGCCTCTAATGGAAATTTCCTCTACCTATATCCGGCAATGTATAAAAGACGGAAAATCAGTTCAGTACCTCGTGCCCGACGCTGTTTTTCAATATTTGAACACCAGCAACCTGTATCGCAATCTGTAATCCGCTTGACAAGCGGGCGCTAAATTTGGCAAAAACAAACAATAAGCAGCGTATTTTCGAGTTTTTGTAATGCAAAAATAGCATATGGTGATGCGTACAAATCTACTCCTGTTGTTTTTTGTCTTCCTGGTAATCAATTCTTTTGCTCAAGACAAACTAGCCATCGGGCAATGGCGCTCGCACCTGCCCTACGTGGTGGGCCAATGGGTTACCCAGAGCGATGACAAGGTGTATTATGCAACCGACTGGTCGGTTATTTCTTTTGATAAAGCCGAAATGTCGGTCGATTTTCTGTCCACCGTGGAAGGATTGAGCAATACCGGCATTCGCATGATCCGTTATGTGGAAGGCAGCGATATTCTTATTATAGTATATAATAATAGTGTAATAGATTTAGTAAAATCAGATGGAATATTTACTTTAAATCAGATCAGGAATTTCCAGGGAATTGTGGGTGAAAAATTGATTTATGATATTGCCGTAGTAAATGATTCCACGGTTTATTTAGCGGCTAATTATGGCGTTTCAAAACTCAACATCCGCACCAATCGTTTCACTTTCACCACCTTCACAGGCGTGGATACCCGCAGCGTGCGCACCTTTGAGGGGCATTTATACATCGCTACCGACGACGGCATTTACCGCACCCCTGAAAACAACCCGATCATTGCCGACATCACCACCTGGGAAGAACTTGGGCAGCAGCAAGGCTTTCCGCCGGTTTATAGTTCGAATAGTATGACCGTTTTCCAGGATCATTTGTATTTTACCATCAACGATACGCTCTTCCGCGCACAGGAGGACAAACTTGAAAAAATCCGGTTTGAGCCGGGCTTCGACATCCAGTTTCTGTCCTCGGAAGGCGCACATTTGTTGGTGGGCTACCGCTGCGTTTCCGGCTGCGCCCGGGGCAAAATTTTATATTATAATACAGATGGTTCTTCGGGCGCCCTGGCGCTTGACTGCGTGGGCATTCCCAATTACGCTATTGAAGACGCGCAGGGCCGCGTGTGGATCGCCGATCAGTTCCGGGAATTTCGTATGGTCAACAGCGTAACCGATCCGGTTTGCAATCTGATCCCGATCAATTCTCCGTTCTCGCATTTCAGCCGCGAGATGACGGTTTATAAAAACCAGCTTTGGCTCGCTTCCGGCGGGGTGAATCAAACCTTTAGCTACGTGTTTCGGGATCATGGTTTTGCATCGTTTATCGACGGTCGCTGGACGATTTACAATCGCAATACCCGGCAGGAACTGCGCGGCGAAGACCCCAACGACGGCGGCAACGACGACTTGTACGATTTTCTTTCCATCACTGTGCACCCCAGCAATGGCAAGGTGTACGCGGGTTCTTTTATTGAAGGGCTGGTAGAACTGGACGGCGAGAACATTACCTTATATAATGAAAAAAACTCATCTCTGGGCAATGCGGTGGGCGACCCTACTCGTACGCGCGTCAGTGGTCTGGCTTTTGATGAAGATAATAACCTTTGGATTGCCAATCATACCGCAGAGCGCCCGATTTCCGTGCTGAAAAGCAACGGCGAATGGCAAAATTTCCGCCCCAACTGCAACGTCACCGAAATTCATCAGGTCGCGATTGACCAAAGTGGCTTTAAATGGTTCATGACCTCCAGCAGCAGTGTGGGTTTGCTCGTGTTTGACGAAGGCGATATCGACAATCCGGCGGATGATCGCTGCCGGGTATTTAGTTCCAATAACAGCAATTTGCCTACCAATATTACCAATTGCGTGGCGGTGGACCTCGACGGCGACGTGTGGGTCGGTACTTCGCAGGGGATCGTCATTTTTGAATGCGGTAGCAGTGTGTTTGACCCGCAGTGTCAAGGCACTTTGCGTGTGGTGGAACTCGACGGTTTTGGCGCGTATCTGCTGGCAACCCAGGAAATTCAGACCATCGCAGTGGACGGCGCCAATCGCAAGTGGATCGGCACCCGCAACGGCGTGTTTGTACTGTCGCCTACCGGTGAAGAGCAAATCGCCCGTTTTACAACCGAAAATTCGCCTTTGTTTGACAACAACATCACCGATATTGCCATCAATTCTGAGAATGGCGAGGTATTCATCGGCACCGATAAAGGCGTTATTTCCTACCAAAGCGAAGCGGTAGCCGGCGGCCGGCTGAATAAAGCCAATGTGGAAGTCTTCCCCAATCCGGTGCGCCCCGAATACACAGGTCCGATTGCCATTCGCGGCCTCGCGCGTGATGCCAATGTAAAAATCACCGATGTGAACGGCAAGCTGGTATATGAAACTCAAGCCCTCGGCGGACAAGCGATCTGGGACGGGCGTGATTATAACGGAAGGCGCGCTGCCACCGGAGTTTATCTCGTGTTCAGCACCACCAATGCCCGCTATGCCGGTTTTGATAATCCGGATGCAGTAGTTGCCAAAATCCTGATTGTGAATTGATTATGTAGCACTAATCTAAGATTGTCGTACAGCACACCGATTAAAATCAGTGCTATAAAAAAAGGCTATGCTCATAGAAGGCATAGCCGGACATAGATATTATAGGGCTACAGTATAGGATACAAATTTGAAAAACGGGCGATTTTCAGCAGCAGTGGACAGTTTTGGACCCCAGAAAATTGGCAAGATTTCCAAAATGCGTACCAGCCTAAACTTTTTCAACCGCTCAATGCTGCGAAATTAGATTTTGCTTGTGAACTGAACTTTAAATGCCGGTTAAGTTTGGTTTAAAAAAATGCCAGCGTTACATCGGGGATGATATAACCCTGGCAGGAAAGCGACTTTAGATTGCAGGAAAGATTTGCATCGTGAGAGAAGATGACAGCAAGAAATCAACATTTTGATGGTGCAAATATTCCAACCAAAGTTGAACTGAAAATTAAAATCAGGTTAATTTCTCTTTAAGTTTGGGAAGAATTCAGCCGGAAGTCGATAGTTTTCAGTCTTTAAGTCCGAGGAGTAACCTGATTGTTGGGATTACTTTTTCGGCTCTTTCAGGATCAAAGGTTTCTTCAAAATCAACTACTTGAACCTGAGGTGGTCGTGCCGCCAGTTGGAGCATTTTTTCTCGCTCGCCGACGGTGAATTGGGCGAAAGCCCGTCGCAATAAAGGTAAGATTTGCTCGAAATTTTCCGGTGTCAACTCGCCAATCCAATCGTCCAGCACCTGCCAAAGTGATTGATTATGAATAAGTAACAAGCCGCTGCCATGCAAAAAACCTTCCAGCCAGTTGACCGGCTTCAGCACTGAATCGCTTGAAGAAAGTGCGTAGTGCAAAAATTTTTCAGTGGCTTTAATATCCAGTACACCCTTATCAAAAAGTAGTCGAGTACAAGCGCCGCGCAGGAGTTCATTCGTATCAGTTTCCTGGATTATTTTTTCCAGAGCATGCGCCCAGTGGGATAGATGTATTTCATCCGCAAGCAAAGCCAGCGCCTGATTAGTAATGATGATGCTTTTGAATAATTCCTGAGCCAGGTTTTCGTCGATATCCCGGCAAGCATTCGGCAAACCAATACAAATTCTCGGGATCAATTCATCCACCAGTTGACGCACGATCTCACCATCGGTTTTGCGAATATTACCATAGCGAATGATGCGCACCAGCGGTTCCAGCGCTTCCATCAGGTACAACCCATCCGTGGAAACAGCGACGGCATCCCGAAGGCGCAGCAGCAAAGGTTCCACCGCTTCTGGCAGATCGGCGAGCAGCACTTCGCCCGTAAGTTCGGTCAACTCTGAGAGACGATCAATTTCGAGAGCTTTGTGGATCACAAAATTTTTGGCGGCGTCGGCTACTGTGCTGCCCCACATGCCCGCTTCGATCAGCCGCAGGATGAACTCCGGTTCCCATTTTAATTGCCAGCTTTCTTTGAAGCTACCGCGCTGGAATTGCGATGCTTCCTGCAATTGCCCCCAGGGAATGCCCAGAATCCGCAGGCGGTGCAGCAGGTGACTGGCGGCGAGTTGGGTTTCGTTGCGCAAATCGAGGTCTTTTTTGACCGTATCGGAAGATTGATAGGCTTTGGTTAGTCGGGCCGATTTGATGTTTTTTTCCAAATCCTGTTGCAGGGGTGGCGCAATACTCGATGGTACTTCTCCAACGACATCACCGATAATCAACTTATTATCAATCAATTGCATCAGCACTTCATCACCTTTGCATAAAACCGTGACGGCAGCTTCCTGTAATTCATCTTGCCCGGCAATCGAGCGTCCGCGCATGGTGGCCAGGGTATTCGCCAATCGAATAGCTTCGATAACTTCGGCGGAAGAGGCGTCCATTTGCTCTTGGCGCAAGAGCAAGGCAGCTTTTGAAAGCCACACCGTTGTTGCGTCCTGGCGGTTTTCAAACAACAATTCGTACCAGGCCGGAGAGATCACGCCAGCCCCGTAGCCGCTGCGGAACGCCAGTCGCTCGTAGCTCCAGGGCGCCCAGGTGACGGCGGTTTTGGTTTTGGCAATGCTGCGCAATAATTTGCTATCCTCACTCTTTTTGAAATCGTCCAAAAGATGTAAAACCGGGGCGTGCCAGGCGCCGCAGACCACGGCGATGCGTTCAAAATTTTCTTTGGCTTTGCGAATGGCATTGCGCATATGGGCTTCGCGCAGGAGCGTGTGGGTGGTTTCAGGTCGTTGCAATTCATCGCGCAGGGCGGTCATCATATCAAGAATAGCCTCAAATATAGCAATCTCATTTTCAGCCTGTTCAAAAGTTATTTCCCACCAGCGTTCGGAGTCGGAGTAGCCGGCGAGTTGCGCGATAGCGCCGATTGGATCGGTTGAAGGGTTGAAGAGTTGAGAGGTTGAAGCTTTTTCAGTATTAAAATTAATTTGAATTTGTCGCTCATTCAGTGTTTTTTCATCCAGGGAAAAGGAGCGTTCCATGGGCAAGTCAATGGCTTCAACCGGAATTTTATTTTTCAAACCAAATTGAATCGCCTGCCATTCGGGAGAAAATTCGGCAAACGGGAGATAAACGGCTTGAGCCAGATTATTCGGATTATACACCACCATCGCTACCGGAGGCAATAAATCCTGCTCCGCAGCTTTGGCAATCGCCGGCTGCACATCCGCGGGGGCTTCGATCAAAATACAATCCGGCTGAAAAGCTTCCAGTGCTTTCCGCAAACTCTGCGCCGAACCAGGACCGTGATGTCGAATGCCAAATATATTTACCATTTTTCATTGACCATTTATCGTCTTAGACTCGGAGACGTTGAGCGCTGCTAAACCGACAAACCGTAAACCGTTACACCGTTAAAGCAAAACCTTACACGCCTCGTACAAATCCTGCCAGCCCTCGCGCTTCTTCACCACCGTCTCCAGATATTCCTCCCAAACGATGGTATCCTGTGTGGTATCCTTGATAATCGTGCCCGCCAGACTCGCGGCGATGTCCTCCGCCTGAATGGTTCCTTTGCCAAAATGGGCTGCCAATGCCTGCCCGTTGTTGATCACCGAAATCGCTTCGGCGGTGCTGAGCGTGCTGCTCGGCGATTTTAATTTGGTGCGGCCATCCTCGGTTTTGCCGTTGCGCAGTTCCCGGAAAAT
>CAZGAU010000054.1:0-2614 GCA_964523725.1 uncultured Saprospiraceae bacterium | reverse complement strand
AATATTTTTTCAGAAAGAATGGTAATAAGCGCATCCTGCACATCCGACGGAACCCGCGTCAATTCTTCGACTCGGGCGATTTTGCCCTGCTGCATGGCCACCATCACCGGGCTGGGCACAAGTGCTTCAGTCGTCGGACCTTTTGCCAGTAATTGCGCGTAATTCCAGCCGTAACGCAGCGATTCTTCTGCCATGCCCGCTGTGCCTTGCACCAAGAGTTTGGAATTCCCGGAAATAGCCGCGGATAAATGCTCAGAAACCCAGGTTTTGGCGGTGCCCGGCACGCCCACCAAGAGCAAGGCGCGATCAGTGACCAGCGTCGCCACGGCAATTTCGATCAGCCGGCGATTGCCGAAATACTTGGGTTCAATGACAAAACCGTTGCCCAGCTTGCCTCCCAGCAGATAGGTAACCACCGCCCAGGGCGAGAGGTTCCAATTGGTGGGGCGAGGTCGGTCGTCCACTTTTGCCAGTTCGGTCAGTTCATTTGCGTAAGCATCTTCGGCGTGCGGGCGTAGTATTTGTTGGTTCATCCTTCAAAAGCTTTTAGCAGATTGGTGCGAAAAGTGACGATTTTCATGGTGTTTTCAAGACGCCAATTCCAGCGGGTTTCATTGGTTTGATAATATTCCAGTATTTCCCGGAGCAAGTCGGGGTGGTAAAGATACAACTCATCGTCGGTTTCGTTGGTCGTTCCCGCTTTTTTGAGATATTCAAACGGCTCGGGATTTTCCGGTTCTCTTTTTAACAAAATTTGCCAGTCGAGGTTTTGATGCAACAGCCATGCCCCGCGTGCCCCGATGTGCGGCCACGCCAGATTCCACAAGGCTTTGCTGCGTAGGCAAGATTTGAACAAGGCCGGCAGCAATTCAGGCAGCAAGGCCAATTCGTTTTGTTGCAACAAATAAAAAAATTCCGGCAAGGCTTTTTTGTAAAAACCATTCAGCATCAGCTCCAGATGAAAACCGGCGGCGGCGCTGCAATAATCTTCATCGGCTGCTTCGGCTGGCTCAGGCAGAATTCCCTGAAAATCAGGCAATAGAAACCCAGCTTTTTGCATTTGCCAAAAGACAGCAGCACCGGAGAGCAAAACCTGAGCAGGTTCGGCCTCGATTTTGACGCCTTTTTCTTGCAATTTTTTAATTACAGCCGGAGACAATTGTCCGTTTTCCAAGCCAAGGAGCGCCGTTTTGACTAATTCTTGCCAGATCATTTCGTCATAAATTGATAATTATTCAGGGTTTTTCCTGGTTTTTTGTTTTTGGCAGAAAGCAAGCTATTCCAAATTTTATTCTTTATTACCGAACAACAAAGAATTTGTTTTTAACATTTGATGTAAAATTCGATTTTCGACCTATGCTTGCCAAATTTACAATGGGAATTTTACATTCATGTGATCTATTCAAAATTGTATTTTTCTTTTGATTATCAATGCGAACCACTATCTTTGCACCGATTTTTAGCGAACCTATATATTACTTTAAAATATTCTCTTCAACATGGCAAATATCGGATACGTCAAGCAAGTAATCGGACCGGTTGTGGACGTGAGCTTCGAGGGAGAAAACTCTAAACTCCCGGAAATTTTTACCGCACTCGAAATTACCAGACCTAACGGCGAAGTATTGGTACTGGAAGTACAGCAGCACCTCGGTGAAGACAGCGTACGCACGGTAGCGATGGATTCTACGGACGGTTTGACCCGTGGTACGGAAGCAGTGGACACCGGCGCAACCATTTCGATGCCGATTGGCGAAGCGATCAAAGGACGTTTGTTTAATGTGGTAGGTGAACCGATTGATGGCATAGGCCCGGTATCAAAAGCACAATCTGCTTCAATCCACCGCAAACCGCCGACCTATGAGGATCTTTCCACAGAGAAAGAAGTACTCTACACGGGTATCAAGGTGATCGACCTGATTGAACCTTACATGAAAGGTGGTAAAATTGGGCTCTTTGGTGGTGCAGGTGTGGGTAAAACCGTTTTGATTCAGGAATTGATCAACAACATCGCCAAGGCTTACGAAGGTGTATCGGTGTTTGCAGGTGTGGGTGAGCGTACCCGTGAAGGAAATGACTTGCTGCGTGAAATGATCGAAGCCGGTATCATCAATTATGGTGAAGCTTTCAAACATAGCATGGAAGAAGGGGGCTGGGACCTTTCCAAAGTAGATCCGGAAGCGCTGAAAAAATCACAGGCGACCTTCGTATTCGGACAAATGAACGAACCGCCAGGTGCACGTGCTCGCGTGGCCTTATCAGGTCTGACGGTGGCAGAGTATTATCGCGATGGCGATATGAATGACCCGATGGGTGGACGTGACATCCTGTTCTTTATTGACAATATCTTCCGTTTTACCCAAGCTGGTTCTGAGGTATCGGCTCTGCTGGGTCGTATGCCTTCAGCGGTAGGTTATCAGCCGACGCTGGCAACCGAGATGGGGCTGATGCAGGAGCGTATTACTTCGACCAAACGCGGCTCAATTACCTCTGTACAAGCGGTTTATGTACCTGCGGATGACTTGACGGACCCGGCTCCGGCAACCACTTTTGCTCACCTGGATGCAACTACGGTATTGAGCCGTAAAATTGCGTCTCTGGGTATCTATCCTGC
>CAZGAU010000053.1:28024-30954 GCA_964523725.1 uncultured Saprospiraceae bacterium | reverse complement strand
CTCCCCATCGAACTCCTCTCCTTCTCCGGCAAGCACGTGGATAATACGATCCAACTGCACTGGCGCACCGCCGGCGAAAAGGACAACGACTTCATGGAAATCCAGCGCAGCAAGGACGGCAAAACCTTTGAATCCATTGGTCTGCGCCAGGGCGCGGGCAACAGCTACACGCCACGGGATTACACCTTCACCGACGAGCAGCCGCTGCCGGGTGTGAACTACTACCGCCTCCGCCAGGTGGATTTCGACGGAAAATTCGAGTACCATAAGGTAATCGCCGTGCTCTTCAGAACCGGGGATGACAAAACCCAGGGCATGACGCTGTTCCCGACCGTGGTGAACGACCAGGTCAACCTCGCGCTAAACGAAGAAACAACCTCCAACGGCAACATCCTCATCAGCAACCTCAACGGGCGCGTGCTCCTGCGTACGCCTTTCGGGCGCGGCATGCAGCAGCTCACCATCCCGGTAAACCAATTGCCCAAAGGGCAGTACATCCTCACCGTACACGCCGGCAGAACCAGTCAGACCGCCCGCTTTATCAAGGAATAACCGACCGGCGCATTTGTGATTATTTATAGACAAACCAAGCCTTGTGTGAAAACACAGGGCTTTTTTATTTCATCTTAACATATACAATATTTATTATTATATTCATTTACTTGTTTATACACCCACAAACTGTTAATTCACAACGGAATATTTGTAAATTGTGATAAAAGATTATATTTTTGTCCTACCAAATTTACATTTCTTTAATACGAGCCTAAACCTCGCCCGTTTAGGACCCTTCAAAACATTATACCCTTTACAAACACGGATCTTTTTTCAGTATTCAGAAAATGAACCACTGAAAACAGGATAGGCTTTTTATATATCTAAAATAATCCTAAATACAAAAACTTATGGCAATTATGTACACTCCAATGCCTGCGGCTAATCCTTTTGCTTCAGAAAAAACAATATTGCATAGCCCCGTCAGCCATTCCCACCGGAGCTATAGAAAACTCAAACCGATGCGATTTATGAGCAAAGTATTGTTTCTTATAACTTCTTCTCTTTTATTTACTTTAGGCATTAATGCACAAGTGACCCAAACATTTAATTCCAGCGGATCTTTTACAGTTCCTGCAGGTGTAACTAGTATTACAGTTCGAACTTGGGGTGCTGGCGGTGGTGGAGGGAGTCTTGCAGACGCAACAGGTGGTGGTGGTGGTGGTGCTTATGCTAGCAGTGTGCTTACCGTTACTCCTGGAGCTACATATTCTGTTTCTGTTGGATTGGGTGGTACAGCAGGAAATCCTGGAGCTAGCTCTAGCTTTGGAGGTACATTAGTTGTTGCGGCAGGGGGCTCAAGTACAGCAGGAACAATCGGTGGTGCAGGAGGAACAGTTGCAGCAAGTACAGGTACAACAAGATTTGCCGGAGGAAAGGGAGGAGATGCAGCTACAAATTCTGGAGGAGGTGGTGGTGGTTCCGCAACTACTATTGGTGCTGGAGGAGCTGGTGACCCTGGGTCTGGTACCACAGGAGGAAACGGTGGGACTGGAGAAGGGAATGGTGGACGAGGAGGTGATAGAACAATGGATAACTCTACTGCTGGAAGCCCTCCCGGTGGTGGTGGTGGTGGACGAGGAAGAGATTCAGGAACTTCTAAATCGGGCGCAAATGGACGTGTTACCATTTCCTGGACAGTTTGTCCAACTTATAGTCTTACAAGTACTGTAATCAGTTCAACTGTTTGTACGGGTAATGCAGCAACGGTTACGCTTTCGGGTAGCGCAGCAAGTCTTCCGGTTGGTATTTACACAGTATCTTATAGTTTGAGCGGCGCAAACACAGGTAGCTCTACAGCAACCATGACTGTTGCTTCTGCCGGAACAGGCACATTTACTACTTCCACATTTACAAATGCAGGATTAACAACGGTAACAATCAGCAATTTATCCTCTGGTTCCGGAACCCCCAATTGCAGTAGCGGGATTGGAAGCAATAATACTGCTTCTGTTGATGTCGGTACGCTTGCAGCGCCTCTTCTCGAAGGTCTAAGCGCAAGTAAAACGCTTCCCCCTGCTCCGATTACCGCAACTTTCTCAACTGCCGCAGCAGCTAATTTTTATCAATTCGAATACAAAGCCTCATCTTCTGGTACATGGATACCAATAGGAACTTTACCATATACCAGTAATAGCATTATGGTAACTGGAATTGATGATGAAACAGACTATGATTTTCGGGTTGCGGTTAGTTGTGATGGGGTAAACTTCTCTGCTTTTACTGCGCTTACTCCGGCAGTCCTCCCCATCGAACTCCTTTCCTTCGCCGGCAAGCGCGTGGATGGCACGGTGCAGCTGCACTGGGTCACCGCCAGCGAGAAGGACAACAAATACATGGAGGTGCAGCGCAGTAGCAACGGCAAGACCTTCGAGCCGCTGGGCGTGGTACCGGGTAACGGCGACAGCTACCGGCCGGTGGATTATACCTTCGTGGATGATCAGCCGCTGCCGGGTGTCAACTACTACCGCCTCAAGCAAGTGGATTTTGATGGCAAGTTTGAATATCACAAGGTGATCGCCGTGCTCTTCAAAGATCAGGACGATAAAGTGCAGGGTATTACTTTATTCCCAACGGTGGTCAGCGAACAACTCAACTTTGCCCTCAGCCAGGAAACCACTACCGACGGGGAGTATTACATCAGCGACCTGAACGGACGCGTGCTCCTGCGCCAAGCGTTCGAGCGTGGTATGCAGCAGCAGTCTATTCCCGTGCATCGCCTGCCCAAAGGGCAGTACATCCTCACCGTGCAAACGGGCCGGGAGATGCAGGTGGCGCGGTTTGTGAAAGAATAAGATAAGGGTGGAATTGGGGGAAGAGCCGATTCCCCCATTTAACCCATTTAACCCATTTAACCCATTTAACCCATTTAACCC
>CAZGAU010000053.1:23396-27924 GCA_964523725.1 uncultured Saprospiraceae bacterium | reverse complement strand
CCCCTATATAAAATCATTATAACAATATTTTCAATTTATTAACCTGCATTATAATTTTTACCTCCCCTATTGCAATTGCTAACAAAAAAATCTATTTTTACTCTATCAAATTTACATTTCTGTAATACCAGCCAACTTCAACAATTTACACCTACACCAATATTACATTTCCCTTTACAAACAGAAAATCTTTTAGCAGCCACTACCCCCATTGCTAAAAGGAATATAGCTTTTATTCAGACTACACACAAAATACAACTACTATGAGGACTACACCTATGAGGAGCAAAGGCCTGCTCTTATGTTTGCTGATTTCTCTTTTTTATATCCTATCCGTTCGGGCAGATTGTACTATTATTTCTGCCAATACGAGTTCCAATCCTTTTGCGAGTTGCACAGGTACGGTGACCATCACCGGCACACTCACCATAGATAATTCATACGATATTTCCGGCCGAACCGATATTACTTCAATCGTTATCGACGGGACGGTTTTCTTTGCCGGCAACTACGCCTGGACCTTGCCACCCAATGCAATTCTTTATATTAATAATACTGGAAACATTCTTTATACGGATGCCATGGGTGGATGCAACTCCGCCAAGAGGATTATCATTGGTTCGCAGGTTGCCACATGCACCGGCGTTGGCGCCAATGCCTTCGGGTTTGATCAAATAATAGAAGCCGGTGGTTTCAGCAATGCCGGTCCTCTTCCTATAGAATTGCTATCCTTTGCGGGCAAGCGTGTGGATAATACGATCCAGTTACACTGGGTCACTGCCAGCGAGCAAAACAACGACTATATGGAGGTGCAGCGCAGCGAGAATGGTAAAACCTTTGCCAGGTTGGGCACAGTGCCTGGTCGCGGTGATAGCTATGAACAGATAGCTTATTCGTACGTGGACGAGCGTCCCTTGCCGGGTGTCAATTACTACCGCCTTCGGCAGGTGGATTTTGATGGCAAAGAAGAATACCACAAGGTAATTGCGGTGCTGTTCAAAGATAAAGAGGAGAAAGCCCAGGGCATTACGCTGTTCCCTACCGTGGTGAGCGAGCAACTCAACTTCGCGCTCCACCAGGAAGCTGCCACCAACGGCGAATATTACATCAGTGATCTGAGCGGACGCGTACTCCTGCGCCAGCCGTTTGAGCAAGGCATGCAGCAGCAGTCTATTCCCGTGCATCGCCTACCCAGAGGGCAGTACATCCTCACCGTGCAAACGGGCCGGGAGATGCAGGTGGCAAGGTTTGTGAAAGAATAAGATAAGGGTGGAATTGGTGGAAGAGCTGTTTCTCCCGTTTCTCCCGGCTCTCCCATTCCCCCCTCTTGCATTATTGCAAAAAAATGTGCATTTTTGAACAAAGTTTAAACAAATATTACATAAGTCCGAGCCAACTTCAACTCCCCCCACCACCTTAATAGCAACTCTTAATCTACGACTGCCTTAAAGCATAATTTATTATCCTTATGCACTTGCATCTGGTATAGAGCAATTTAGACCAAACATACTATATATTAAAAACTACATTAAGGCTAACTATTATGAGAAAACTACACCTTTGGACTACCTGTTCCGGTAGCTTCATATGTCATATTTGGCACTCAGTTTGCACATCCTGGCTGATCTTGTTATTGCTAGGTACTTATCATGTGCCGGCTTCCGCACAAAAACTCAAAGCGGTACTTTTTAATCCGCCGAACGATCCCAACTACGAGTATATTGAGATAAAACACACAGCGTCCACCGCATTGACAAACGTCTGGTTTCTTTACATTGATGGAGATGCAACGCAGGGTGGTAACCCCGGTGAAATTCAACTGGCATTAAACCTTAGTGCCTATACGACCGGTTCTAATGGCTTACTTTTGCTGAATAGCGGCTCTTCAGGTTTATTACCCACACCACCGAACCAAACTACCGTGGTAAATAATGTAATTTTGGAATTGGATAATGGTTCTGCCACATTTCTCCTGGTGAAAAACTTTAGCGGATCCGTGGGTTTTGACCTCGATATGAACAATGACGGAATTATGGAATTTACCCGCCCCTGGAGCAATGTCCTCGACGCCGTATCAACTTTCGATAATACCAACCAAAACGACAAAGCCTATGCCGACGATTTATCGGGTGTCGTTTTACCAGATGTGGGCAGTGGCGAAGCGGATGGTTTCATCAATATTGATGGGGCCTATTTTATTATTGATCTGGTGAATGGCAGTGGAGCTGATCCTTTTGGACCATTCCCAGTCTTCAGGATTTGGGATATAAATGGAAATGTTACGATGTTCAATCCTACATCAGCGCCCGTGCTTTTGCCCGGTTCGCCATCGTTCGGGGCTTTGCCGATAGAGTTAATTGCATTTACAGGCAAGCGTGTGGGTAATTCGATTGAATTATTCTGGCGCACCGCTACGGAACAGAATAATCATTTTATGGAAATCCAACGAAGTAAGGACGGAAAAAAGTTTGACCCCATTGGGAAAGTAGGGAGTAAGACCAATGGTTACTCCGCCACTCCTTTGGATTATCATTACACCGATGATCATCCCATGCCGGGTGTCAACTATTATCGCTTACGGCAAGTAGATTTTGACGGCAAGGAGGAATTTCACAAGGTTATCGCTATTCTTTTCAAAGAAGAAAAATCACTGGGAATTACCGTTTTCCCGACCCTTGTAAAGCATCAATTAAATATTGCGTTGAGTGAAGAAGCCGACACCGATGGGGAGCTTTATATCAGTGATCTTAGCGGCAGAATTGTCATGCAGCGCAGCTTCGAACGCGGCATGCAGCAAGAAACTTTATATGTTGAATATTTACAAAACGGGCATTATTCGATCGTGATCAGAACCAACCGTAAGGTAGAGACAGCAAGATTTGTGAAGCATTAGAGTCGATGGATGATGGGGTGATCATGATCATCTTGATATATTTTCGCATTCTATCACCCCGTCATTCTTTAAATCTCAATTCTGTTTCTTCAACTTATCACCGTATAGCTTCTTCATTTTCTGCACCTTCGGCGTGATGATGTACGTACAGTACGGATTCCGGTCTCCTACATTATTGTAATAATCCTGGTGGTAATCTTCCGCCTCGTAAAATGCTTCAAATTTGGCGATTTCGGTTACAATGGGTTTATCCCAAACCTGTGGCGCCACTTCTTTTTTGGATTGTTCCGCGGTTTGCTTTTGCTCTTTACTATGATAGAAAATCACCGAGCGGTACTGCGGCCCCACGTCATTGCCCTGACGATTAAGCGTAGTCGGATCATGCGTATTCCAGAAAATTTCAAGAATATCCTCGTAGGAGATAACCTTCGGATTGAATTTCACCTGCACTACCTCGGCGTGATTGGTTCTGCCGGAAGCGACCAATTTATAATCCGCAGTCTCTTTGGTGCCTCCGGAATATCCGGAAACCACCGAATAAACGCCTTCCAAATCCTGGTAAACCGCCTCCACACACCAGAAGCAACCTCCGCCGAGCGTTGCCACTTCGATCTGGTCGGCAGGAATTGTATCGGTCTGTGTATCTGTCGTTTTTAATTTTGATGTACTCATTGGGCTATGATTTTGATTCGGAAACAAACTGATGCTTAAAGCAAGCGCTACGATTAAATTCAACATAATGTTCGTTTGTTGTGATGAAGAATCGCTACAACCTAAACAGTTGAACGCGTACCAGGTTGGTTATAAATTAGTTAAAAATTAAATCCTGTTCTCAACTCAAATTTAAAACCAGGCTTTGCTCCAGCGTCGGTTGCTGCTTTTCACTGATTGAAGACAAAAATAAGGACAAAGCGCGGCGCTTGGCGTCGTCCAGCCGATAACTAATGTGTTTTGTAAAATATTCCTGTAAATCGAAGCCGGGCTGTGGAGACGGCAGCAGGTAAATCAGCTCCGGAATTTCCTCAATTCCCCGTTGCAAGGCAAGATTAAACCGCCGAAGAAAGTCTTCCTCCAACGGGCGATTGCTCACCCAGGCTGCAAAAACAAAGGGCAAGCCGGTATGTTTCATCCAGATTTCGCCCAGATCATAGACAAATGGATAGCGTTTTTCCAGACCGATAGTGCGGTCGCCAATGACGAGTCCGCCGGTCGTACCATGCATTTCAGACTCATAGCCAGGCTGTGCCTGCAACAACTCCACATCCAGTTTCCAAAAGTCTTGAAGCAATAGTTTTGTCAAAGCAACCGACGTACGCGACTGATAGTCAAGGTATAACGCATCCCACTCTTCGATAGGGCGTTCGCCGTACAGGCAAACGGTTTTCACCGCGCCCACTGTTCCGATGCAATAATCAGAAATAATGTAAGGCGTATCCAGTTCCGGGATCACCGCCACCGGTACCAGCCCGATATCCGCCCGCCCGTCCTTTAGTTTTTGCGCACAGACGGAAGGCATATCTAATTGTAGATCAATCTCTTCCGCTACTTTACTTTTAAAAATACCATACAACAAAGGCTTGGTATTCAGATAGCTAACCGCCGTTAATTTATATTTGCCATTTATCATCAACCCTT
>CAZGAU010000053.1:0-23296 GCA_964523725.1 uncultured Saprospiraceae bacterium | reverse complement strand
GTATTCAGATAGCTAACCGCCGTTAATTTATATTTGCCATTTATCATCAACCCTTAAACTTTTAAACCCTTGAACTTTTAAACCCTTGAACTTTTAAACTTCAAACCTTCCAAATGCCGCGTATCATTTTGCAGTTCAAATTGAAAAATCATGCCGTTATAATGCGTTTTCCAGAGCCCGGTATTATGATGCACAAAGCGATTCATTTCTTTCAGAGGTAATTCCTGCAAAAGCGTGACCAGCCCGCACATGGCGCGCCCATGCGAGCATACCAGTAGATGTTGTTCCGGTCGTTGCTGCAAATGTTCAATAAACCTGCTCAGGCGTGCGCCCAATTCCGCTGCGCTTTCAGCGCCTGCCAGTTTTGCTTCGTATTCACCGCGCCCCCAGGCTTCTTTTACCAACTTATACTCCTCGTGCATAGTTGGAGTGCTGGGTTTACCTTCATGCTCACCCCAGTTCATTTCATTGATCTCCGCAAATTGTTCCCAGGGCAAGCCATTTTCAATAAAATGTTGCATCGTTTCATGCGTCCGGCGCAACCGGGAAGTCAGTACCGCTTCAAACGGCACATGCTGGTAAAATTCATAAAACGCCCGCGCTTGTTGCCTTCCCAGCTCATTCAAACGCGAATCCACGCCGCTCCCTTGTACAATTCCTTTTCGATTTAAATCGGTTTCCCCGTGCCGAACGATATATATTGATTTCTTCATATCATGGTTTTGTCAATCATACTTTGTCAATCGTACTTTGTACTTCATTTAACCACCGGTAATTCATAATACCCCCGAAACTGCTTATCTTCCTCAAACTCCACATCGGTATAATCCTTGACCACATTATACAGCGTATCCCGCTCAATCGGCTGGCGGCCCACGCGGCGGATCATGTTCACCAGTTCCTGGGTACTCAGGGCCGGATTTTGCTCTTCGGAGCCGGCCATCGAGTAAATTTTGGTGGTATCGTCGATCGTACCGTCAATGTCATCCACGCCGAAGGAAAGCGAGAGTTGCGCCACATTCCGGCCAATCATGGGCCAGTAAGCTTTTATATGATCAAAATTGTCCAGGTAAATGCGGCTGATGGCATAGTTGCGCAGGTCTTCAATGACCGAGCTCTCGGCAATGTGCGACATTTCATTATCCTGATTGCGAAATTTCAAAGGTATAAACGTCTGGAAACCACCGGTTTTATCCTGTAATTGGCGGAGTTGCTCCAGGTGGTGAATGCGGTGCTCGTAACGCTCGATGTGCCCGTAAAGCATGGTCGCGTTGGAGCGCATGCCCAGTTCGTGCCAGATTTCGTGAATGCGGAGCCATTGCTCACCGGTGCACTTGTCGCCGGCAATTTGCTCCCGGATTTCCGGATGGAAGATCTCTGCGCCCCCGCCTGGCATCGAGTCAACGCCGGATTCTTTAATCATGCGCATGCCATCTTCGTAGCTCACTTTGGCTTTTTTAAAGATATAATGATATTCCACCGGGGTAAGCGCTTTCACATGTAATTCCGGGCGGTGTTCCTTTATTTTTTTGAAAAACTCCGTGTAAAATTGCAAATCATATTGCGGCAATACGCCCCCCACAATATGCACCTCCGTCACTGGTTGGTCATCATATTGCTTCACAATGTTCATCATATCTTCCATGGTATATTCCCAGCCATCCGAGCGCTGCTTGATGAGGCGGGAATACGAGCAAAATTTACAAGTATATATGCACACATTCGTCGGCTCGATATGGAAATTGCGGTTGAAATAGGTATGATGCCCGTGGCGCTTTTCACGAATGTAATTAGCCAGGCTCCCTACAAAGCCCAATTCCCCTTTTTCAAAAAGAGTCAGACCTTCGGCTTCTGTAATCCGTTCACCGTCAAAGACTTTCTGTGCGATAGCACCTAATTCGGGATCGAGGTTTTTATCTTTCAGAACAACTTCAATGGGACGTGCTGTTTGCATAACGATTTTTCATTTTTCATTAAATATCTCACCAACCAAAGTCAGTATTACGAATGTAAACAAACTTTCGGAACTTTCAGTTTTTTCTGAAAGCAAAAGTTTTCAACTTTCGCAAAAATAAAGTTTAAACCCAAAGATTGTTGACATTTGGTAGCCAAAATAGGTATCTTTGGAAGACAAATACGGAAAAATCATGTCCCTGCAATCATCCAACAACATCCTCCAATCTTGGCAGGCCAACGCCGGCAACTGGATCCAAACCATTGATCATCAGGAAATTGAGTCTCGAAAACTCGTGACAAATCAGGCGGTTGTAGAAACGGTCGTGCATTTGCACCCCAACACAGTGCTCGACATCGGTTGCGGCGAAGGCTGGCTCTCTCGGGCGCTGATAGAACATGGAATGGATGTAACCGGCGTGGACGCTATCCCGGAGTTGGTAGAAAATGCAAAAAACAAAGGTCAAGGTACATTTCTGACTGCCACTTATCGTGAAATTGCTGAAAAAGATGCGCTGGACGGGCAATACTTCGATTTAATTGTGATCAATTTTGCCCTGATCGATCACGAAGAAACCGAGTTATTAATTCATTATTTACCAAATATCATAAATCAACACGGTTATTTAGTTATTCAAACCCTGCATCCGCTGAGCGTAATTGGCAGCCTTGATTACAAAAGCGGCTGGCAACCAGGCAGTTGGAATGGAATGAAACGGGAGTTTGTGCAACCTTACGACTGGTATTTCCGCACCTTGGGCGATTGGATCCGATTATTTAAAAACGCAAATCTGGAGGTAGAGGATATGATCGAACCGCTGCATCCCGAAACACAACAGCCCGCTTCGGTGATTTTTGTATTGAAAAACAGGAGATGATCTCGGTTTTAATTCCAATTTATAATTTCGATGTGCGCCAACTAGTCCGTGATTTGCACCAACAGTTGGCCGAGCTGGCTATTCCCTTTGAGATCATTTGCCTGGACGACGGTTCTACCCGGTATTTCAAAACGCTGAATCACGAAATCGCCACTTTATTACATGCAGCTTATGAGGAATTGCCCGAGAACCTGGGGCGCTCCCGGATTCGCAATGCGCTGGCCGAGCGTGCACAGTTTACTTATTTACTTTTTTTGGACTGTGATTCCCGTGTTCCGGATAAACATTATATCCGGCGATATGTCGAACACCTACAACCCGATTTGCTCTTATATGGTGGGCGCAGCTACGCCACTACCCCACCCGACCAGCCGAAATTATTTTTTCACTGGCATTATGGCACCCGGCGCGAACAGCTTCCGCCTACGCAGCGCGGACTTCGGCCTTACCATGCGTTTATGACCAATAACTTCCTGATTCCCAAGAATATATTCCAAATTATCCGCTTTGACGAGCGGCTTACGCAATACGGGCACGAAGACACGCTTTTTGGCATGGAACTGGAAAAACGCAGCGTCCGGATTTTACACCTGGATAACCCACTGGAACACATTGGTTTAGAAGACACCGAAACTTTTTTGAATAAAACCCGGCAGGGCATTCAAAACCTGGCCAGGCTATCAAAACAATATCCGGAACTGGACACCAAAATCCTCCGTATCTACCGCCGCCTGAAACAATGGAACCTGACCGGGCTCCTGTATTTGATTTTAAAAGCCACCCAACCGTTCATTATGTACAATCTGAAGTCCGGTAATCCGAATTTGAAGCTATTTGACCTGTACAAACTGATGTCATTAATAGAATATTTAAAAGGTAAATGAAAAAAGCGATTAAATATATCAAAAGAGTTATCTTTATTATACTCGCATTTATTGTTATTTATCTGCTGGCTGCGTTTGTATTATCTTATTCTGGTACCAATCCATCCCCCCTGGCATGTAAGAAGTCTGAAAAATTATATATCACAACCACCGGAATTCATTTATTCATCATTCTGCCGAAAGAAAATCTGGACAGCCAACTCCTGGCGCAACTCGCTATTCCTAAAGCTATTAAGTTTATTTCTTTTGGTTGGGGTGACAAAGAATTTTATTTAAATACCCCCACCTGGGATGACATGGATCTGCGCACAACGCTGAATGCCTTGTTCTGGAGCTCCGAGTCAGCCATGCAAGTCTCACATTATACAAATACGCACAATTCCTGGGAAGAACTAAATATATGCCCCGATCAGGTAAATGAGCTAAATAATTTCATCATAAAATCCTTTAAAAAAGATAAGGCGGGCAGTGTCATTAAGATAGAAGCAGTTGGTTATGGCGAACACGATTACTTTTATGAAGCCAAGGGGCGTTATTCCTGTTTTTATACTTGCAATAACTGGGTAAACCAGGCATTAAAAAATGTTCAAATAAAAACATCGATTTGGTCACCGTTTGATGTTGGTGTGATGTATCATATCAAAGAACAATAATTATACCTTAAGTAATCCCGAGTATATTTTCAAAAGCTTCTCTTCCTCTTTTTCCCAAATATATATTTCTTTTGCAATCAAACAATTATGTCTTATTTTATCATATAAATTTCGGTCTCGCAGGAGTTTTATTATGGCAGATGTAATATTCTGTATATCGAGATTATCAATTAAAATAAAAACTTCATGTTTTCGATTGATGGCATCATATTCCGGGAAATTCATTTGGATGGAAGGCAGCCCCGCCTGAATATAATCAAAAGCCTTGTTGGCCAGGGAATAATAATAGCTCAGTCCGCGGTTTTCGAGCAAATTTAGTCCAATGGTCGTTTGTAAAGTTACTTTCTTCAGTTCTTCCGGCTGCAAATAACCGAGAAATCGCACTTTCTGTTGTACATCAAGCTCATATACCAATTGTCTTAGTCGCTCGGAAAGATCGCCTTCGCCGGCGAGCCAGAGTTCTGCATCGTCTAAGAATTGCATAGCTTCGATGGCTTGCTCCAGACCACGCCCTTCATTCAGTACGCCTTGGTATAAAATAATTGGGTTCGTATTCCATTCATTGCTAGCAATTTCTTTTTGCCGAAAGGGCACATTACGAATCACTTCAAAGGGTTTATTATATTTTCGGGTAAATATTTTCGCCAGGCCCTCTCCTACCGTGTAAGCGGCATCCACGCGTGGAATGGCAATGCTAGCCACCCATGACCAAACTCGCCTTACCACTGGGCGATGCACTACTTCCGGGGTTTCTGTGAAATATTCATGCGCATCATAAATACAGATTTTCCCTTTGGCTTTGCTGACCAGCACCCCAGGCAAGATCGTATCCAGATCAACCGAACAAACTGCATCAAACTTTGAAGCAAGTAAATAAAACCAAAGCCGGATATTATACTCCAGGTAAAATAACTTCCCTTGTTCGAACCAGCAAAACAATCGCTTTTGCTCAAAAGGTTTGTTTGTCAAAGGCTGTGATTGCCGACGCCGGCGACCGACAAGACGCACTTGATAACCCGCCTTTGCAAGACTCGTACAAATACGGATCATACGTTGGTCGTAAGTCAGGTCATTGGTCACCGTGCAAATGATGCGCTTCATCACAAAATTTTAGCGAAAAACAAAGGTAACCGAAAGCTAACAAATAATTTACTGTAATTTTTTTCGATTCATGAAACTTAATTTTAAAATCAACCGTTTTTATAGACGTATATTAAGCTAAGCCTCTCTTATAATTCCACAAAATTTCGGATTTTCTGATATTTCAGAATAAATAGCAGGTATAACATCACTAAATCTTATTTACTATGAGCGAATCCTTAAAGCGTGTACTGAAGCGGGTGGCTCTTGGAAGTCCGCAAACACATGAAAACCTGACCATTTTCCCATTACTCGATGAAGTGCAGGAGGGAGTGGCTTACCTGGCATTAAGAGAAGCATTTGAGATGGATCTTGTAGAGGTAGAAGAAGTGAGCGAAGGCGGATCGGTACCCAATTTGAAAATCAGAAATAAAGCGCTGCAGCCGGTATTGCTGGTGGATGGCGAAGAACTCAAAGGGGCGAAGCAAAATCGCATTGTCAATACCTCTCTCCTGATCGCAGCGGAATCGGAAGAGGTAATCCCGGTGAGTTGCACAGAGCAAGGCCGTTGGAGCTACACGTCCCGGCGTTTCGGTGATTCGGGTATCATGATGAACGCCAAGGCCCGTTATAAAAAAAGTATGCGTGTCAGAGCCAATTTGATGCGTAAAGCCGCCTATGATGCGGAGCAGGGCAAGGTCTGGGAAGACGTGCGTAATTTGCACCATAATAATTTCACGCACTCCAGCACCGGCGCGATGTGGGACGCTTTTGAGCAAAAAGAACGCGAACTGGAAACTTACCTTCAGGCTTTTTCCGTACACCCCCTACAAAAAGGGATCATCGTTTTTCTAAATGGACACCTCTTCGCCATAGATTTTGTATCGCGACACAGTGCCTATACGCATTTGCATGATAAATGGATCAAAAGCCACGCCATAGAAGCAATCGCTATGTCCAGGGAATCCGGACACATCGTTGATATGGAACTCGAAGCCCGCCGTTTTTTGCAGGAAGTGATGGAATCCAATCCGGTTTCTACGCACAAGCCCGTTGGTTTGGGTGAAGACCACCGCTTTGATAATGATGCCTGGGGCGGTGCCAGCCTGGTACATGAAGATCAACCCGTTCATTTTACGGCATTTAACAAGCGAAAACTGGAGGACCAGGATTCCACCGAACATGAAGCCCGGGAAGAAGAAAGCCTGGAAACCATTCGCCGCAGGTGGGCAAGGATGCATCGGTTCCCCTTCTGGCAAGGCTCCCCCGGTTCAAATGCAGAAAATCTGCACGAAGAGCAACCGGAGTCGGCTTCCAACGCTAATCGACATATGGATGCAAAGAAAATCCGCGAAATGGTTTAATACAAACCAGGAAATTGAAAGTGGCGATGCCTCGATGAGTCGGGGTGTCGCCTTCCCCAAAAAAGCAAGTAGTCTATTTCCACTTCAAAATCCCGCCTTCCTGCTCTACAAATCCCTCATCTACAAGGTATTCCAACACTCTTAGCACTTTATCATGACTACCCGAAGAGAATATTGCCATCAGGGCTTCCAGCGTCAACCCTTCCCCGGTCAACTTTTCCTGGATTTTGGTTTTGATAGCATCATAATCCGCATTGGACAATTCGGCTTTGGTTCTGCCCAGGCATACGTCGCAGATACCGCAATCCTTGTCATTTTTCTCACCGAAGTAGTTGAGCAGTTGCCGGCTTCGGCAAACCGGGCTTTCTGCGTAGGCAATAGCTTTCTGAATACGCTCCCCGTGACGCTTGCGCCGAAATTCGTACAATTCAAAATCAATGGTCAGGTCGTTGGCGTCCACGCGCTCATGCAGGAAAATCAACTGGGGTTTATCTGTTTGCGGGAAATATTCTATAATATTATCTTTTTGTAATAAATCCAGCGCTTTTATTATATCCTGAGTAGCTATTTTTAATAAAGATGCCAATTGCGATTCCCGGATATTAATAAAATGGCTGAAAGCGCCCTGGTAAGAACGTAAAATAGCCTTAATGATTAAATCAAGTTTGGGATGCCGCAATTGATAATCATATAATTCTTCTTTGGAAACTTTAATGATCAAACTGGAAGGCACGTACACCGCCTCGGTCAGCGTAAGCCATC
The DNA here is from genome assembly GCA_964523725.1 of uncultured Saprospiraceae bacterium. Lineage (GTDB taxonomy): Bacteria > Bacteroidota > Bacteroidia > Chitinophagales > Saprospiraceae > JADJNW01. The sequence continues at coordinate 15,722 of CAZGAU010000053.1, read as the reverse complement.
CTGCCTGTTCGAGTGTTTTCAGGGCGTGTAATGTTTTGACCGGCGGCAGCTGGAAGTTTTTTGCAAATGCTACTATGTCAAAATTAAAACTCTGACCTGCGCCGCCACCGATTGCCAACTGGTAATAACTCCCCAAAGCATGATATACCCGGCGGATTTCGTCCATTTCCGGGAAAGCCAGTTCGTAATTTTTTTCCAGGCTCAGGCGATCACTTTGATTATAAAGCAGCACCGCATAAGCCTTTTTCCCGTCGCGCCCTGCCCGTCCGGCTTCCTGAAAATAAGCTTCCAGGCTATCGGGCAATTCCATATGCACCACCACGCGCACGTCGGGTTTGTCAATACCCATACCGAATGCGTTGGTACTCACCATGATACGCGTTTTATCCGCGATCCAGGCATCTTGTTTTTCAGAGCGTTCTTCTGGCTGCAGCCCTGCATGATAGAAATCGGCAGAAATGCCCTTTTGCGCCAAAAACTGTGCAATTTCCTTGGTTTTGCGGCGATTGCGCACGTACACCACGCCCGAACCTTTCACCTTTTGCAAAATATCGAGCAGTTTTTCCAGCTTGCCTTCTTCATTCAGCACCACGTAAGCCAGATTGTTGCGGGCAAAGCTTTTTTGAAAAACATGTTCGGTTTTAAAACCTAATTTTTCCTGGATATCGTCCACTACTTCCAGCGTGGCGGTTGCGGTAAGTGCCAGAATCGGAGCGTTGGGCGCCAATTCCCGGAATGTGGCGATTTCCAGATACGGCGGCCGGAAATCGTAGCCCCATTGAGAGATGCAGTGCGCTTCGTCAACCGCAATTAGATTAACGTGCATGCGCGAGATACGCTCCTTTGCCAAATCGGTGACCAGTCGCTCCGGCGAGAGATAGAGCAGCTTCACGTTTCCGTAAATACAATTATCAAAAGTGCGGTCAATTTCTTTGTAATGCATGCCCGAATAAATGGCGGCGGCAGGAATGTTGCGGGAACGCAGGTTATGCACCTGGTCTTTCATCAGTGCAATGAGCGGTGAAATGACAATGCAAATCCCCTCCTGACAAAGCGCAGGTACCTGAAAACAAATGGATTTGCCTCCGCCGGTGGGCATCAGCGCAAGGGTATCTTGACCATCCAGCACCGACTGAATGATGTCGGACTGCAGGGATCGAAAGGCATCGTAACCCCAGAATTTTTTCAGTACGTTGAGCGGTGTATCAATCAAGGCAACTTTTGTAAATTGTGTTGGAACAAATTTAGTGCATTTAATTGTTGACTGAAAACCCCTTACGATATTTCCGACGGAAATAAAAAAGAAACGGCGCTCTTACGCGCCGCTACTAAATGAACTCAAATCGTTTATAATAACTTCGAACTGATGAAATTTAGCCTTTAAACTGTATGTTTGTTTAACCAAAGTTAGTGGTTCAAATAATGGCAGGTGACATCAAAAATGGAAAATACTCCGATATCAGAATGCTGATCAATCTTTGCAAATCACTATTTTTCAATGCCTTAACTAAAGTAAAAATACAATGCCTAAGCAGAAAACAGACGATCTGATTCAATTGATAAAGTCACTGACCCGGGCTGAAAAAAGACATTTCCGCCTGTTTGTTGGTCGCAATCAAGCCTCGGATGAAATCCTGTTTTTGCAATTGTTCGATGTGCTGGACAAGTACAAGGAATACGACGAGGAGCTGATTCTGCGGAAGCTACCCGCAATCAAGAAGACACAACTCTCTAATCTTAAAGCACATTTATATAAGCAATTACTTACAAGTCTTCGCTTGCTCAACCGCAATCATGTAGAAGATATCCTGATCCGGGAACTGATCGATCACGCTAAAGTACTGTACGATAAAGGTTTATACCGGCAGAGTATTGATATTCTGGACAAAGCCAAGGCGCGGGCACTCAAGGGGAAATTTAATGCGCTGGCATTGGAAGTTATTGAATTTGAGAAATATATCGAAGCACAGTATATCACCCGCAGTATCGAAGGTAGAGCGGAAGAATTGACTGAAGAAGCCACAACGATCAATAAAATTCTGGCAGATACCAATCAGTTTTCCAATCTCGCTTTGCAAATGTATGGTCTGTATCTGAAAGTCGGCTTTGTCCGTGACGAAAAGGACTATTTTTACATCCGGGAATTTTTTCACAGCAACCTGCCTGATATTGATTACCAGCGGCTCGATTTCTTTGGCAAAATCTACTATTGCCAGGCGCATATCTGGTATTACCATATGACTCAGGATTTCCCGATGAGTTATCGCTACGCCCAACGCTGGGTGGATCTTTTTCATGATGTCCCCGATTTGAAAATGCTGAATGTGCCCATGTATTTGAAAGGTATGCACAATTTGCTGAATGTACTTTTTAATCTTTTGTATTATTCTAAGTTTGAGAAAACTTTAACTGAGTTAAAAAAATTTTCAAATGAGTATGATATTGTTCAAAATAAAAATACAGAAGGACTTTATTACCTTTTTTTATACAATCACACCATCAAGAAACATTTCCTGGAAGGGACATTTAGTGAAGGCATAAAGATCATTCCCAAAGTAGTAAAGCTAATTGAAGAAGATGAATACAATTGGGACAATCACCGTGTGATGTTATTTTACTACCGGATCGCCTGTCTTTATTTTGGCAGCGGTGATAATGAAAATGCCATTGAGTATCTGAACATGATTATCAATCAAAAAAATCCTGATTATCGGGCTGATATTCAATGCTTTGCAAGAATATTAAATTTGATTGCACATTATGAATTGGGCAATGCGCAACTGGTAGAGTATCAGGTAAAATCGGTCTATCGGTTTTTGGCGAAAATGGAGGAATTGCAAGCCGTTCAGCAGGAAATCTTCCGCTTTGTGCGCCGCGTACCCCGCATGCGCGAGCATGAAATGAAAAATGAGTTTATTCACTTGAAAAATAAATTGATTAAGCTCCAGGACGATCCTTATGAAAAACGCGCATTTTTATATTTAGATATCATATCATGGCTGGAAAGTAAAATCGAGAATCGCCCTCTGGAAGATATTGCACGCGAGAAGTTTTTGAAGCGGGAAGGATTGTTGAAGGAAACATTATAAATCGGGTTAAATGGGGGAATTGGGGAAAACGGGTGAAACGGGTGAATCGGTAGAATTGGTGAAGCATACTGCTTCGCTTAACCAAATTTCCCCATTCAACCCTTTTTTTTAACTTCCTATTAAGTTATTTTTAAACCAACCTTAAGCTAAGATTGTCACTCTTAATGATAATTTTGAGAAACCCTAATTTCACTACTAAACAACTACATATGAAACCTCTATTACTCCTGACCTGTATGCTGGCGCTAGTGGGAAATATTTCAGCGCAAGTGACGGGCGCCATCACCGACCCCAAGGGCGATCCCCTCCCCTTTGCCAGCGTGTACGTGAAAGGTACTTCGATCGGCACCACCAGCAACATCGACGGCGAGTACCGTCTGGAACTCAATCCTGGCAGCTATGATCTTGTTTTCCAGTTTGTTGGCTTCAAGCAACGCGTCGAGAAAATCACCGTCGGCAATAAAACGCTTCAACTGGATGTGGTGCTTGAGGAACAACCCATCGAGCTGGGCGAAGTAGTGGTACGAGCAGACGCCGAAGACCCTGCCTACGCGGTCATTCGCAAAGCCATGGAAAGGAGGAAATATTATCGCGATCAGGTGGACGCTTATGCTTGTGATGTGTATGTGAAGGGCAATATCAAATTTCTGAATGCGCCGGAAAAATTCCTGGGTCGGGATTTGGGTGATCTGGCTGGCACGCTCGACTCTAACCGTCAAGGTATTATATATTTATCAGAATCGCAATCCAAACTTTATTTCAAAGAACCCAATCTTTACAAAGAGGAAATGATATCTTCCAAAGTAAGCGGCAACGACAATGGTTTTGGCTTTAACCGCGCTTCGGATATGGATTTTAATTTATATGAAAATACGGCAGATTTTAATCGCCAGATCGTTTCGCCGATTGCCAGCAACGCTTTTTCTTATTATAAATATAAATTAATTGGCACCTATTTTGACGAAGACGGTCGATTAATTAATAAAATTGAGATCATCCCCAAACGCAACGAAGATCCCGTCTATCGCGGCATGATTTACATCGCCGAAGACCTCTGGAACATTCGCAGCGCCGATCTATTACTTTTGCAAGGCAACATTAATCAGCCGGGGCTGGATTCTTTATATATTAAACAAGTGTATGTGCCGGTGAAAGAGCCGGATGTTTGGCGCATATTCTCGCAGGCGATCACTTTTCGGGCCGGTTTGTTTGGCTTTCGCTTAGGTGGCACATTTACAGGTATTTATAGTAATTATAATCTGGAGCCGAATTTCAAACCCAATTTTTTTGGCAATGAAATTTTCAAAGTAGAAGAAGGCGCCAACGACAAATCCCTGGCATTTTGGGACACCATCCGCCCCATTCCGCTCACGCAGGAGGAAACTATTGACTACGTGCGCAAAGACAGCCTGCAGGAGATTCGCCGCTCGAAGCCATTTCTCGATTCGCTGGATAACAAGAACAATCAATTTAAAGTCGCCGATATTTTCTTTGGCTATAATTACAACAATTCCTACGAACGCCGCTATTTTAATATCAATTCGCCGGTTACGACTATTCAGTTCAATACCGTTCAGGGCTGGAATGCAGATTTAAACATCGGTTACCGACGGGAATTTGATGAAAACAATATCCGCTGGTGGTCGGCGCGCGGCTCGGTCAATTATGGCTTCTCCGATAAGCGACTGCGCGGAACTTTGGGTATAAATTATCGTTTTGAACAAAAACATCAGACTTCATTGAGCGTTTCCGGCGGCATTGACGCGGTGCAGTTTAATCCAAATAACCCGATCAGCAAAACGCTGAACACCTTGTATTCCCTGATTGGCAAGCAAAATTATATGAAGCTTTATGATAAAGCGTTCGGCCGGGTTAATTTTCAGAGAGAATTAGTCAACGGCGTTTTCCTGAGTACAGGTCTGGAATATGCCCAACGCAGCCCCTTGCAAAATACCACCGATTTCAGCTGGAATAAGAAAGCAGAGCGAAGTTACGAACCCAATGATCCGCTGGGTAATGAATTTGCTCCTTCCTTTGAGCAAAGCGAAGCCCTGACTTTCACTGCCAATTTGCGGCTGCGTTACAAACAAAAATACGTCACCTATCCCGACCGGAAATTCAATTACGGCTCAAAGTTGCCTGACCTTTGGATTCAGTACCGCAAAGGCATTCGTTCCTTTGGCAGCGATGTAAATTACGACCTGCTCGCCGTTCGCCTGAGTGAAAATTATATTTCGCTGGGTGTATTTGGGGCAATGGAATTTAACCTAGAAGCAGGTAAGTTCATGAATGACAACTCTTTGCAATTTATGGATTATCGGCATTTTCTGGGAAATCAAACCGTCTTCGGCAGCCCTGCTCGTTATAGTTCATCCTTTTTTCTTTTGCCTTATTATGAATACAGCACTGATGATTCCTATGTGCAGGCGCATTTCCAACATAATTTTGACGGCTGGATTTTGGGCAGGATTCCGCTTATTCGCAAGCTCGGCTGGTCGGAAATCTTTAAGGCTGGATTCTTATACACCCCTGAAAATGAGGAATATCTGGAACTTGGCTTCGGCTTGAATAACATTGGGTTTGGCGTTTTTCGTATTTTCCGCTTCGACACCGTCTGGTCGCGCAATGCCAGTGGTAAATGGGATTGGGGCTATATGATCGGTATCAATATGCCAATTGATGAAGATTAAATCGGAAGCTGGATGCTGTTGACTGTTGACTATTGACTATTGACTATTGACTATTGACTATCGTTATCAGCATCCAGTAATATTTTTTGTAAGTTGTATTTGAAAATAAGCTTAGGAAACTGTAACTTTGTAAGCGAAATTATGCTTTGAGACAATTCTAATCCTACCAAACCTGCGTCCTCCCCCCATTGCAGGCTGTATTCTATTTCATTTGCAACAAATCAAATCCCAAAATATGAAAAAGCACTTTTACAGCCTTTTCGTGCTATTGCTGTTTGTATCCATCCGAACTGCGTTTGCAGAGACTTCGACGACGTTTTCGGGCTGTTGTAAACCACCTTACGACAAAACCGTTACCTGTGACCAGCTTCCATACGATTTTAATCCATATAATACCTATCAACTTCAAACACTTTTTGGCAAAGCCGAAAACAAGTGCTATCCTGGTTTATGGGTTGAATTAGAACCGATTGTAAATCTCAATAATTGTGAAACAGGCACAATTATACGGCGATTTCAGGCATCCAACAATTACAACGGCTATGACGTATGTGAACAAATAGTGACCATTATCGGTGTCCATAATTATAAAATCCGTTTTCCGGAAGATAAAGAACTTTCCTGTGGGGAAACGCCGCTGCAAGAGCAAGTTATCAAAGAGCAATCTTCCTGCGATTACCTGGTCGTCAGCATTCAGGATCAGAAATTCTTCGATGGCAACAGCCAGTGCGGGAAAATTTTCAGGACCTACCGCGTCATCAACTGGTGTGAATACGATGGCGATTCCCAACCGATCACTATCGGCAGAGACGAAGACTGTGACAGCCGCCCCGGCGACGAACAGGTTTGGGTCATCCGCCGACCTTCGGGCATCGCTTATATAGACCGAGACAACAATGAATCTAATGACAATCCTCGCGCCGGTGAACGAAGAGACTGTTCTCCAGCTAATCCCACCGGTTATTGGAGAACCAGCTATTCAACCGGTTACTGGCAATACACCCAACATATCAAAATTGGCGATAATACGCCGCCGACAATTGCGGTTACCCAACCCGAACCCATTTGCAGCTATAATAACGCCTGCGACGCTCTGGTGGAAATCCCCTTCTCGGTGGACGATATTTGTACCCCGAATGATATCAAAATCAAGGTGTTTATTGACGGTACTCAAATCGCAAACTTCTCTAAAGCAGGCAGTTACAAAACTAACGGACGGTACGCCATCGGTGCACATGAACTTGAAATCCACGCCATTGACGGCTGCGGCAATCCAACCGTGACCAGAACAACTTTTTCAATCGTGGACTGTAAAGCGCCTACCCCGATTTGTGTAAATGGCATCACAGCGACTTTAATGCCCACCGAGCCAAACTCCGACGCGGATGGAGACGGTGATATAGACGCGGCTGCTACAACTATCTGGGTCAACGATTTGCTCAAAAGTCAGATCAGCGACTGCTCTGGCATTGCCGGGTTTTCCATCAACCGGGTTGGCGAAATGCCTGATTTTACCAAAAAGAGTCTGGTGCTTACCTGCGATGATCCAAGCACGCTTGATGTGGAAATTTATGCCTGGGATAATGCCGATAATCCTTATGTGGAACAGCCTGATAGTACCGTAGGCGGACGAAATTATTCTTTCTGCCGAACTTACGTACTCATTCAGGATAATAACGATCGTTGCGCGCCCGATCCACCGGGTCTGGGTTCGATCAGCGGTAGCGTATGGACCGAGGGTAACTATAAAATGGCAAACGTCAATATCATGTTGGTAAGCAACGATAGTACCATACAGTACACAGGTGCGACCGGTTCTTACCGATTTGATAGCATCCCGATGCAAAAAGATTATAAGGTAATACCAATCTTGGATGAAAACCCCACCGAAGGGCTTTCGATCGTGGATTTGATTTTATTACAAAAGCATGTGCTAGGCATCGAACCCATCCGGTCACCGTATCGCCTCATCGCAGCTGATGTCACTAGAGATGGACGACTTGACAATAATGACATTACAGAGCTTCGAAATGTATTATTAGGTGTTCAATCCAGTTTTACAAATAATAACAGTTGGCGATTTATTGACGCTTCTTATGTTTTTCCGAATCCGCTAAACCCCTGGCTAGAGCCGTTTCCGGAATATATTGAGATCAATCGGATGTCAACCGCCGAGAATTACGGCAATTTCCTGGCAATCAAAACAGGGGATGTGAACGGCAGCGTTATCGCCGATCGCCTGGGAGCGGAAAACAGAAGTAATGCAGCATTAAATCTTAAAATTACACCTCAGGAACTTATTCCGGGTATGACCATCAGAGTTCCGGTCATCGCAGATTTATTCAGTGTGGAAGCCCTTCAGTTTGCCCTTCAATTCGACACCAAAGCGCTACAATTTATTGATATAGAACCGGGTGTGATTTCAAAAAATGGTTTCAATACGAAATTAACGCCCGAAGGATTATTAAATGTAATCTGGACAAATGTGCAGGAAAAATCACTGAATACAGAGGTATTATTTAATCTTATTTTCAAAGTAAAGGATCATACCATGCTGGAAGACGCCTTACACTTGAGTACAAGACGCTGGACTCCAATAGCTTATACAAGAGGCGAAGCAATTGATTTACAGTTGATTTTTGAAGGAACCGAAAAAAATGCGGATCGTTTTATTTTATATCAAAATACGCCTAATCCCTTCCGGGAAGCAACAATTATTGGATTTGATTTGCCGGAAACCAGCCCGGCAACCCTGACCATCTTTGACACCAGCGGAAAAATCCTGTGGCAACAAACCGGGGATTTTGCAAAAGGTTATAACGCAGTAAATATCGAACGGAATTTACTTCCGGCGCATGGACTAGTATTTTATTCACTAAAAACAACTCAACATCAAATAGTTAGGAAAATGATTGTTTTGCCGTAAAGATACTAACAATGATGTGTCGCAAAAGGTGTTCTGGCGGAAGCCTGGAATGCCTTTTGTTTTTCTGAAAAAATCATAGCAAAATTTATTACAAATTTATTTTTGAATTATATTTGCATACAACTGATGTATCAGTTCTCCCAAACAAATAAAGTAAACCCAACACACAATTACTAAAGGCTTACCCAACAGACAAACTGATTGCTGTTATTCCAAACAGCTTTAAAAATCATTATCTCCATGAAAAAACTTTACACTGTTTTTTCAGCTGGCATTTTATTACATTATGCCGGGCTGATATTTGTATGCTGTTTATTTACAGGGAACCTCTTTGCTCAACTTCGATTTAGTGAAGTATCCGGTGATTCCGGTAATAATGACGGAACCAATGACGGAATTGTTGAATTGATAAATATCGGAAATTCAGCATTTAATGCAGGCTGTTATGTCATTTCAAATTCTGAATGGGTTGTAGTGCTGCCTCCGGGCACCATCATCCCAGCCGGAAAAACCTACCTGATCGCCTGTAGCGAAGGACAAAATTCCGGTGCAAATCCCAACCCAATTCCCGGGAGCGGACTCGCTTGTACCGCCTGCGATTTCCCGGAAATGCCCATCGATTTTGATGTTTGCGACCCTGCCAATGCAGCCTATATTGATTGGGCTGCAACTGGCTTTACTATTGATAACCAGAATGAAAACGATGGCGATCAGATTGTACTTTTTGCCCCGGACGGAGCGATCGTACAAGCAGTGCAATGGGGCGGCGGATCTACCTTTTCAGGCACAGACAATACCGTTATCTCCGGCTCAGGCTATGACGCACCGGCGCCTTATACGCTTGGCAACAGTACACCACTGAATGGCAACGGTTTGACTTCAGCCCAGCTCCCGGCTGCATTGCGGAACGGCGGCAGTTGTTTTCAAAATGGAATAACATATACGATGCCTCCAATCAATTCAGGTGTGTATGAAAATCTAACGTATGTGCCCAATCCGGATGGAAAAACCATCAATAATACCGTCCTGCAGGGGTGTAATTCCAGTTTTATTTACGATCCTTTGACAGATTCATGGCGTAAAACCGATCATCCGAATCCTGGATTACCCAATGACGCACCAGCCTATAATTTCTCATTTTCAGCTCCGCTCACACAGTGTGCAAATTCGACTCAAGCAATAACCGTAACGTTGGAAGTGTACAACTGGCAATCTGTTACACCCGGCATCACGAATGCCAAAGGCGGAGTTGGTTCCTTTGTCAGTTTTGACGGGGGAATGACCCAAATTCCCTGGGATACCTACAACCGTAATAACATTACAGGCATTACCACGTTGACCTACACATTCACCCCAAGTATCACTACCAGCCTGAACCTGGTTTGGGATGATGACAATAGCTCCGCTTTTGCTTCAACACCAACAGGTTCTTCCTCTGCAACAGCGGTGGTTAATAATACCACACCATCCGACTGCTATACCAGATCGCAACATACAATTACGGTTGTTCCAACGATGATCGCGTCAAAAACGGATGTATCCTGTCCGGGGGATTTTGCGTCCGGTACAGTCAATATTGGTTCTTTGATTACTGGCGGATTTGAACCCAATTTTGAGCTATTTGATAACGGTATTTTACAATCCGCCAATACATCCGGGGTTTTCAGTATTTCAAATGACTTAACCGGACCAATCTCCGTTAAGGTGACCGATGCTTCGGGGTGTTCCGATCCGATCATCATTCATATTGATAATAGCTGCCGCCAGGCACCGGCATGTCCCGATCCAAATGGTGAAACCATTAACGGCAGCACTGCATCGCTTTCTATCTGTCCGGATGAAAATTTCACCTTAAGTATCGATGGTGCCAGCAGCACAAATATGCCCGGCGGCGGCACGATCGACTGGTTTTTTGATATCAATCCAAATTTTAATCCTTACCTGAGCGAAGGTTCGCCTTTGGGAAAATCCAATATTACTGCCGTGTCAAACGGTGTTAATTGCCCAAGCGATGGTGCGAATATTCTCATCTCGGAACTCGCCGATCCCCAGAGTAATGCTTCCTGCGATCGTTTTATAGAAATTTTTAACGCTGGCCCTTGCCCCCAGGATTTGACCGGCTGGCGGGTTGATGTAATTGGTAATTTCAGTGTCGATTTTACTTTTAACCTTAGCGGTACTATCCACCCAGGGCAAACGCTCACCCTAGGAACTACTGCAACCCAATGTGGCGGAAGCCTAACTTACTCACCCGATTTTTCCGGAAACTGGAACACCTTTAGTTTTAACGGTCAAGAAAGAGACGGTGCACAATTATACGACAATAATAATACCCTGATTGACAACGCAGTAAGTGCGAATTCAACTACCGGCTATTACGCCGATGGTTCACTGATAAGAAATAATGATATCACGAGTGGAAATACGACTTTTAATGCTTCCGAATGGATGGTTGTTTCCGGAAGTATTGGCACAGAAAACGGCCCGAGCCCAGGCAGGCATAGTGGAACATTTTCCGAAAGTTCCAGCTTAACTAATATTACAAATTTAATAACTTCATTTAGCGAAAATGAATGCGGTCAAACGCTTTATATCAAAGGAGTTGTACAGCCTATACCTAATGGCTGCGATATATCGGAAGCAACAACTATTACATTCGAAGTAAATGTTTTGCCCTGTCCAGTTGCAATCCTTTCAGGGGATGATGCCGTTTGCGCACCTGTCACCGGAACTGCGCTGATCACAATCACCAATGACGGAGGGGCAGTCTATTCGGGCAGTTTACAACGTTTATCCGACAACACGCTTTTCCCTTTTTCGGGCATGACACCCATCACCGTTACTGGCTTGCCAGCCGGAGAATTCATTATATATGATATTCACGCAGATGGAGTTTGTACACCAATGATCCAGGGCAACGCCACTGTTGTGATTTCGATGACTCCAGATGTTACTATTTCAGGTAGTACTACCGTTTGCCAAGGAGCTATAGCCACCCTACCGCTCAGCATCAACGCAGGAGAATTGCCGCTTTTGCTTACTTACGACCTGGATGGAGGCACTCCGCAAATGATAGAAATATTTAGTAATCAACTTAATATTCCAACGGCAGATCTTTCCCCGGGTAGTGTTTATACGATCAACCTTACCGGCGTTCAGGACGCATCTCGTTGCAGTGGAGTTGCCGAAGGAACTGCCACACTCCACATCCAAGCATCTACCATTATTGAAGCAGGAGTATCTCAAAACATTTGCAATGCAAAACCTCTTGATTTACAGACGTTAGGCGCATTTATGCTGCAAAACGGGCAACCATTTACAACCGGTGAATGGAATATCATTGAAACGGATAGTGATGGTGTATTTATGGATGAAAACGGAAATAACCTAGGTCACACTGCTGGCTTTACTACGGCTAAATATCTTCGGGCTGGGGCAAATGATGTAAAAAGAGGTTACTTGACGCTTGCACTCCGAACTGCGTTTGCAGAAGGTACTTGCACTTCAGAGGAAGACACCGTCAGGATCAAAATTTCAAAAGCAGAGTGCGGCAACTTCCCTTGGGATGGAGAAAAATAATTTTAGGTCTCGGTTGTTAACCGGATATTAAATATTCTGAGAGTAGTAATGAAAAAAGCTTTCAGTACTTGAAGATTAAGATACGGGCTTCTTAAAATATTAATTTTTTATGAGGGTGGAAACTTGAAGCAATTAAGTTTTATGCTTATATTTGGCTCATTAAAAGTGTTTACCCTTATTAACTTCAAAGCATTTGTAATCAAATTACTGAGTATCAATAAATTGCATTGAACTCTAGAAATTTGATCAATTTTTGACGACCATAATAGATAGAATGCTAACAAATCATAATCGCTATGGTAAAATCAGCAAAAGTTTTGCCGGTTCCCATAGTTTGTTTAACGAGGGTACACATTTATTCACCTCTTTATTCTTCCCCAAGATTGTTAGCTTTTCTTAAATGTTCCGCCAGGTTGATTTTTATCAACCAAACGGTGTTTATGGTTCTTTTAAAATCAAATATTTGAATACGCGCAAAAGAGCCGTTTTTTTCCTATTTCAGATGACGACCAAAAGCAACAAATTTATAATAACTAACAGATCATGATCGCATGGAAAAATTTTACACTTGTTTGTTAAAGAGTGTGCTTAGACTTAAAGAGAAGCCCTCGTTCCTGTTTACGGGAATTCTCCTTTTGGCTTTCTCCGCCTTGAGCGCACAGGTGAGTCTTAATACTACCACTTATTCGGAAAATTTTAATGCATTTGCAGGTAGTGCCATTACTTTGCCAACTGGTTGGACATCTAGTTCTGGCACATACCAGGGTATCGGTACTGGTACATCTAACACTGGGGGTGTTTATGCTTTTGGAAGTGCAGGAGAATTTGCCCTTGGCGCACTTCGTTCCGGTGGTACAGGTAATATTACCTTTACAGCTTCTTTTACAAATAATACCGGCAGCACGATAACAGCCATGACCATTGCTTATGACTTTGAGCAATGGAGATATGCCAACACTTCGGGTTTTACCGTTACACAAACTGGGCTTGGTGTATCCGATGTTTCCGGATTGAACCAGGCAGGTACTAATTCAGGCACCAATGGTACAGTGAGTGTGACGCCGAAAAGCATCATGCTTGGCGGATTGAGCATTGCGAATGGATCCAGCTTTACACTTTCATTTACAACAACCGATGTTACAGGTTCAGATAATGGCGTTGCCGTCGATAATTTTTCTTTAAGCCTTACGCTTGCGGGTGCTCCAGTTACGGCCGATCGCCTTACTTTCTTTGGTGTACCGGCTTCAGTCAATGCGGGACAAACCTTTGACATTCAGGTGTGCGCAACGAACGGAGATGAGCAGATCCAAACTGATTATGCTACTATAATTGCCTTGATGCAAAACATGGGTTTGCATAATGCGACCATCCTTCCCATGCCGATGTTAAACCCTGTAAATGGCTGTGTAACTTATATGGTTACACCGGGGGCAAGCGATGATGTCATCGCATTCAAGGCTACCAGCGGTGAGGGTGAGGGAATGATCATGGGACTATCACCTGAAATTGTAATTGTAAGTCAATGCTCAGATATTTATCTTTCGCAAGATTGTTCGCCAATTGTTGATTTTACTGGTTTTGATGGTAATGGTTTTGACCCGTTCCCAGGCGAAGGTCAGCTTTGTTCCAATAACTGGGCAATCACCGGTTTCTCCGATGGCGATGACATCGAATTTGGAGGTGAAGTAAATGCCGGTGACCTCGCTCGTGGAGAGACTACCGGCGGTGTATCAACCGGCGGTATTTATGCCTTAAACTATACAGATGCTAACAATCAGCCAAACACTGCGCTTTGGATACAACCTGCCGGTTCTGATTTTACGCCAGGTACTATAACCCTGAAAGTTTGCAATAATTCTGGCGAAACGATTAAAGACCTGGGGGTTGCATTTGATTTTCTGGTTTTAAATGACCAGAATCGCAGCAATTCTTTCGATCTCGGCTATTCGCTGATGTATTCGATGGATGGCTCTGGTTTTAATAAAATCATTGAAAATGAAACTCCAGAAACAGCTGATGCCATGCCGGAAGTAATGATCAGCCACGAGGGTGCTTGTATTAATGATATCAACTTGGCTAATGGCGAATGTATTTTCCTGAGATGGGAAAGCGAAGATGTATCAGGTAGTGGCAGCCGGGATGAATTCGGTATTGATAATATTCGTGTTTGCCCTGCTCCAAGTTATGAAATTGACGTTGCAGCTGCATGCACAGCAAACGATGCAAAATATAAGTACAATGTGGTAGTGGCTGGCGTTTCAGGTGGTACAGCCCCTTATACTGTCACATTGAAAGAATTGGATGGCACGGTACTGCACCAAGCCATCGACTACAGCGGAACCGGCGATTTGGTGTTTGATAATAATGGTAATTTCGCTGACAATAACGGTGTCGGCTATGATCACTCCAAAGTCGGCGGCGCGGTTAAAGTCCTGGAAGTAAAAGATGCTACCGGAGTTCCGGTGTGTATTGAGGTCGTTGAAGTACTTTGTGGTTACTCACAAAACACTGCATTCTGCGACTGTGCAGATGACGGCGATGATTGTGAAGGATCAGAAGATGAAGATTGCCGCCGTTATGCAGGTGCAATCATGGCACAATCTCAACCAGGTACATTCATGACCGGCGGAACAAGCGGAAAGGTGCAAAAGTATGTACTGGTAAAAGATGGCAATATTCTGCAGGTGAACATGACTGGCTTATTTATGAATCTTCCGAATGGCGATTACAAGGTTTATGCCATCAATTATTGTTTGGAAGACGAAGCTTTAATCAATAGCTACCTTGACAAAGGAGATCCATTCCAGCCTTTCCTGGATGGAGAAGGTGCCAATGGTACGGGAGAACTAGCCGAAGCATGCTACAAAATTTGTGGTTCCGCTGATTATAAAGTTGACTGCGGAATTATAGCTCATACTGCAACATGGACCATTCCTGATTGCGCACAGACTGTTGATGTACTTTATAGTTTTTATTTGAGAGTCTGTACTGAAGAGGGTCTTGATCTGGATTTACTGGATATTGACTTTGGTGACCTTGAAGATAATGTTGTAATTCCTGATGGTCGCTCAGCTCAGGACCTACCACCTAGTCGCGTGGTATTCACAGGTATAGGCACGCTACTAGTAGAATATAAATTAAGAATTTCACCCGATGATGCTGGTATTCATCAAGCCACTATCAAATTCAATGGCGATGAGGTTACTGTTACATTACAAATCCTTGCAAGAGAACCTGTTACGGATTACATCGTGCTCTCCTGTACTAGCCAAGTAAATGTAACGCTGAATGACCAATGTGAAGCCAACCTCAAAGCATCCCAGTTGCTAAATGGTGCACTGGTCTGCGACGATAATTTTTATGTACACACTGTCAACGTAGTGAACGGACGTTCATACATCAACGAAGATGGTGTGATCGAATGGGGATGCGGACGTT
>CAZGAU010000052.1:28948-31091 GCA_964523725.1 uncultured Saprospiraceae bacterium | reverse complement strand
TGCCGTAGGTACGCATTATAAGGCATACCTAACGGCATGCAAATCGGCATCATATATTATTTCTACCTACACCCCGTCCCTACAGGACGAGCCTAGCAATGATTCAGGGTGACGCATCGTTTCCTTTCCTTAGCCCGCGACCGTCACCACGAGCACGTCGCTCCATTGCCCCACGCGCTCGTCCTTGTACAGATAGATGGCGCGGTATCGCCACACGGCGCTGCTACCGGTGGGCGGCAGCGGCGCGTTGTCGATGTAGTTGGGCTTCAGGTCCACCGCCAGGTATTGCCAGTTGCCGTGCTCATCCATCTTCTGGATTTCCACGCCGTCCATGCCCTGCTTTTTCCAGCCGATCTCCGGGTGGCCGCCTGCCACCAGGCGTCCCTTTAGCGTTGGTTTTAGCGCGTTGAAATCGATGGTGCTTTGCGTGCCTTCGATGCCCAGGTCTTCGCCGTCGGCGGTGCTGTAATTAAGGCTGGCTTTGATGCGGTTGACAATTGCCGAGCTGCGCGCAAAAATACCCGGCGGTACCGGAGTCGGCAGCATAGAAGCAGGCGGCATCGGCAGCTCCGTGATAGCGCCGTTGGTTTTACCGTCTCGCATAATGTTTTTAAAGTTGGTCACCGAACTTGCGTAGGCGTTGTACTGGTTTTTGTAATCGAGGAGGGCGTCAAAAAACTGCGCGCTGGTCTGCATATCTGCCAATTCTTCCGGCGTGATGCCGTATTTTGCAGCGTATGTAGGCAGTTTTAGTGCAAAATTGTTGAGCCAGCCGGCTTTCTCCTCATCGGTGCGAGGTAAATAATAATTTCTTGACATAAGGATAATAAAATTTAGGTTAAGAAAATAGTTGCCAGTTAATAAATGCAAGCCGCCCTTTGCCGGAAGCACGTGTACCGGACTTTGGTTGTTGCCAACCAATGATTCGTACACAACTCCCCGGCTTTGGCAGGCGTGTCCCGAACATTGGTACACGTCTCCCGATCATTAGGAGGCGCCTCCCTGTTATTGGGAGACATCGCCCAGGCATTGGTACACGCCTCCCTGCGGCTGGTAGTGATCGCCCAGTTACGGGGACACATCGCCCACGCGCTGGTACACAACTACCAAAGCCTGGAAGACAACGACCAGTCGTTGGGAGTGCCCTACCTGGAAGGAATTGTCAACTGCCATAGCACGGAATGGTGATTCCAGACCACGCTACAGCACGATCTTGTTTTGGAAGCCTTTGTTTGTGAATTTTGTAATAAAAATACCCGTTTGGACAATGATGCCCTAAGCAGTTTGTGTAATATAAATGGATGGGTTAATAAAAATATACGGCTTATTGATTTTGCCGCGTACAAAAATAAACTTTTTTGTAATATCTGAAAACAGAAAGGGGAATTTTGTAATTAAAATTTATTCCGTTACCCAAAAATGCCGTCACTTTTCGTTGTTTTGGCATTAAGATATCATAAAACTTGCATCATGAAAATTGTCCTTTTTATCCTGCTGCTTATCGCCGCAGCGCCGGTAATTGGCTTCGCTCAGATAGATGATTTGATGAACGACCCCGATGTGGTGTGGATTGGTGAGATCGAGTTGGAGTATAATTTCAGTCCTGAAAAATTAAATGGTGAATATTTTCCTGAATCCGAAAGGCGATACAATTACCGCGTTCGAAAAAGTGATTTTGATTATTGTGATTATCCAATTTCATTGATTGCTGGCATTTTTGAAGGCATAAATGAAAAAAAATTTTCTATTTATGATAAACCAAAAGGAAAAAAACTCACCGATGAAGAAGTTGAACAAAAGCTTGCCCCAAGATTAGATATAATCCGCCTTATTACACCTTATAATTATGAAGAACGTTATCAAATTGTGTCAAGTTGTGAGCCTGTTTCCAATTTGATTAAATCTTATCTTGTCAGGCAAGTCTGGTATTACCATGTTAAAAAAAAGCAATTTTCCAATCGCACGATTGGCGTAAGCCTGATGCTTCCCGTAAACAAGCAAAATGCAAATTCTGATTCAACAGAGCAGGCAAAAGAAATACTCTTTTACGTAGAATTTCCAAATATTACCGATCCAGCTTTGCAGGTTAACTCACCAAATGTACCATTTTGTATGGAGACTACGGAAGCTATAGATTTTTCCA
>CAZGAU010000052.1:0-28848 GCA_964523725.1 uncultured Saprospiraceae bacterium | reverse complement strand
AACTCACCAAATGTACCATTTTGTATGGAGACTACGGAAGCTATAGATTTTTCCATGTTTAAAGTCCTTAAGGGTAATAGTCACAAAACATTTGAGCAGTTATTTTTTCATCTACCCAAAGAACAAAAGATCGATGTTTTTTCTGTTGAATCTGGATATTGTTGTAATAAAGTAGTAGATAAAGAAGAACACTATCAGATATTTGAGCATACGGTGGATACTGTTATAGTATTTCATCCTATTACATATGCTGAATTAATGAAAATAAAGGAAAACCAAGCTTTAAGCTTTAAGGATTACAATGACAATTACCGATTAAAACAAACCTGGTATTTTGACTCTAAGTCTCATCAGCTTGTTTCGGAATTAAATTCCATTGCACCTACCAAAGCAGTTTACGATGAGAATGGTAATTTTTTATACGATCACGCCATTTTCTATCTCTGTTTTTCCCAAAATGCCACGGCAAAAGACAAACGAAGGTAAATTCCTGGCGGCAGGCTTGACTACCCAGGTTTTGAAAACGTAGCAATTTTCCCCCTCGTGCCCGCCGCCGGAGCGGAGGTTACGAATTTTGAAATTCGGCTTATCTTCTGCACAAGAAGTTGTTTGCCAAATTAAAGTTTACAGATGGTGATTTGAGTTGGCGATCATTCTAATTGCCTTGTTTTTGATTTTATCTAAACTGGCGTTCAAAAACTGCTATTTCTTACACTTGGATGTCGGATTTTTTAGAAAAATTCTATCCGAATTCAACCTTCTTTGCTGATTTTTCATTTTAAAATGCGAGATTACTTGCCTATTTTTGAATTTGCCGTCTTGTCCCAACGGGCGGTCTCTCGCGCCTAATCCAAGTAATTCCAGATGATTCCGGTGCTCAGAAGCGCCACTTATTTAAAGCACAAACGTCCGGCAGATAGTGCCGCCGGCACGACCTAACCATCAACCGCAAAAGATATGGAAAGTGAACAGAGAGGTTTATACACACCGCAGTTAGAAAAGGATTCTTGCGGAACCGGCTTGATCGCCAATTTGAACGGCAACAAAACCCATGCGGTGGTTGCCGATGCCTTGCGCATGCTGGAAAACATGGAACACCGGGGCGCCTGTGGCTTTGAAGCCAACACGGGTGACGGCGCAGGCATCCTGGTACAAGTGCCGCACGCGTTTTTTGTGAAGAAATGTGCCGGGCTGGGCTTCGCACTGCCGGAATTTGGCAGCTACGGCGTGGGGATGGTGTTTTTCCCGAAAGAAAAGTGGCTACTTGAGCAATGCCGCGTGATCTTCGATGATTTCGTCGATGAGTTGGGTTTTGAATTACTGGGCTACCGGCCCGTGCCTACCAACAACGAAGGGCTGGGCGACTCCGCCAAAGCGGTGGAGCCGCATATGGAGCAGGTATTTGTGAAGCCCAAAGCGGAATTTTCGCACGAGGCCCTGGAACGCAGGCTGTACGTATTGCGCAAATTTGTAACGCACCAAATCCAAAGTTCCTTCCCGGAGTGGAAAGACTATTTTTATATCCCTTCCTTTTCGTACAAAACGGTGGCGTACAAGGGACAATTGACCACGTATCAGCTCCGCTCATATTTCCTTGATTTGCAGGATGAAAGTTTTACCTCGGCGGTGGCGCTGGTGCACTCGCGTTTCTCGACCAACACCACGCCCAAGTGGAAACTGGCACAGCCCCTGCGTTACATCGCGCACAACGGCGAGATCAATACCATCACCGGCAATCTGAACTGGTGGAAAGCCAAGGAAAAGATGATTGCCAGCGGGGTATTCACCCCCAAGGAAATTGAAAAGCTCCGCCCCATCTGCGGCGAGGCACTCTCTGATTCGGGTAACTTCGACAATGTGCTGGAATTTCTGGTGCTGAGTGGTTTTCCCCTCGCGCACGCGCTGATGATGATGATCCCCGAAGCCTGGGAGCACGACGATCAGATGGAAGATTACAAGCGCGCCTTTTACGAATATCATAAAACAATTATGGAACCCTGGGACGGGCCGGCGTCTATTTGTTTTACCGACGGTATTGTGGCCGGCGCCATGCTCGACCGCAACGGCTTGCGTCCTTCGCGCTACGTACTGACCGATGACGACCGCCTGATCGTGGCCTCCGAGGCCGGCGCGCTGCCGGTTGACCAGTCGAAGGTGCTGATCAAGGGGCGCTTACAACCGGGTAAGATTTTGATCGCCGATCTGGAGAAGCGGCGTTTGGTAGCGGATAAAGAATTAAAGGAAGTGATTTGCAAGCGCTTGCCGTTCCGCGACTGGCTGGATAAAAACAGAATTTACCTGCGGGAACTACCCGCCCAAAGCGAGGTACAGGAAACAATTGAAGAGAATGTTTTGCTCCAAAAACAACAGTTGGCCGGTTTTACCCGCGAAGACCTGAAAGTGCTGATTTCCCCGATGGTCAAAAACGGCGAAGACCCCATTGGTTCGATGGGTGCGGACACGCCCTTGGCGGTGCTCTCGCAGCGCTCGCAGCATTTGGCAAATTATTTCAAGCAACTCTTTGCGCAAGTGACCAACCCTCCGATTGATCCCATCCGCGAACGCTCGGTCATGTCGCTTTTTGCGATGCTGGGCGGCGCGGGCAACATGCTGGAATTATCTGCCGAGCGCGCGCGGTTCATTCATTTGCCGAGTCCGGTGCTGAGCAACGCCGATTTTCGGAAGATCAAGCATATCAAGCATTATAACTTTCAATCCGGCGTGATTGATACCCTGTTTAACCCCGATGGCCAGCCCGGGCGTCTGAGGGCTGCCATCCAGCAAATTTGTGCCACCGCGGAAGACATGGTACGCAACGATGTGAACATTCTGATTTTATCCGACCGCCAAGCCGACGTGCATATGGCGCCCATTCCGTCCCTGCTGGCGGTGGGCGCGGTGCACCATCACCTCATTCGCGAGGGTTTGCGGGGCAAGACTTCTATTGTAGTGGAAGCGGGTGATATTTGGGAAACGCATCACGTGGCTACGCTGGTAGGCTATGGCGCCAGTGCGGTGAATCCTTACCTGGCTTACGAGACAATCGCCGATTTGCAAAGCAAGCGCTTCTTCGAGCCCGGGCAGAAGCTGGACAAATTGTGCGACATATATAATAAGGCGGTGGGTAAGGGTTTGCTGAAGATCATGTCCAAGATCGGCATCTCGACATTTCAATCATACCAGGGCGCGCAGATCTTCGAGGCGCTGGGTATTCACAAATCGGTGATCGATGAATGTTTTACCGGCACTATTTCCAGGATTCAGGGCATTGGTTTTGACGAAATTGCCAGGGAAGTGATCGCCCGGCATCAAATGGCTTTCCCGGAGAAGCCGATTCCCAGCCCCAAATTGGACGTGGGTGGTGTTTTCCAATGGAAGCAACAGGGCGAAGCGCATTTGTTCAATCCGCAGACCATTCATTTATTGCAATATTCAACCCGTAAGAACGATTATACCGCTTATCGTAAATACGCTAAACTCATTAATGAGCAGAATGAACAGGCGATGACTCTGCGCGGGCTGCTCACTTTCCGCAAGGGTAAAAGCATTCCGATCGAGGAGGTAGAGCCGATTGAAAACATCTTCAAACGCTTTGCTACCGGCGCAATGTCTTTCGGATCGCTCTCGCACGAGGCGCATAGTACCCTGGCCATTGCCATGAACCGCATTGGCGGGAAGAGCAACAGCGGCGAAGGCGGCGAAGATGAAATCCGTTACGAAATCAAGGAAAACGGCGATTGGGAGCGCTCCGCGGTCAAGCAGATTGCTTCCGGGCGTTTTGGCGTGACGAGCCATTACCTCACCAACGCAGATGAATTGCAGATCAAAATGGCCCAGGGCGCCAAGCCCGGCGAGGGCGGCCAGTTGCCCGGGCACAAGGTAGATGAATGGATTGGCCGGGTACGGAACTCCACGCCCGGCGTCGGTTTGATCTCTCCCCCACCCCATCACGATATTTACTCGATTGAAGATTTAGCGCAGCTGATCTTTGATTTAAAAAACTCGAATCCGAAGGCCCGGATCAGCGTCAAGCTGGTTTCCAAAGCTGGTGTGGGCATTATTGCTTCCGGTGTGGCCAAGGCGCACGCCGACGCGATTTTGATCTCCGGGCACGATGGCGGCACGGGCGCTTCTCCTTTGACCTCGATCCGGCACGCCGGTTTGCCCTGGGAATTAGGTTTGGCGGAAAGCCAGCAAACACTGGTACGTAACAAGTTGCGCGACCGCGTGACCGTGCAGGTAGACGGACAAATCCGCACCGGTCGTGACCTGGCCATCGCCACGCTGCTCGGCGCCGAGGAATGGGGCATCGCTACCGCCGCGCTGGTGGTGGAAGGCTGCATTCTTATGCGCAAGTGCCATTTGAATACCTGCCCGGTGGGCGTAGCCACGCAGGACCCGGAATTGCGCAAGAAATTTGCCGGCGATCCGCAGCATGTGATCAATTTTTTCACCTTCCTGGCGCAGGATTTGCGCGAAATTATGGCGGAGCTTGGCTTCCGCACCGTGGAAGAGATGGTCGGCCGGGTGGAACGCCTGCGCCTGAAAAGCAATATTCCGCATTGGAAATACCAGTATCTGGACTTGAGTCCGATTTTGTACAAACAGCCCGCCGAAGAATGGGTTGGCGTGTACAAAAATATCGAGCAGGATCATGGCATTGACAGTGTACTCGACCGCAAGCTGATCGGGGTCGCGCAGCCTGCGCTGGAAAATGGGCAACACATTCATTCCGCTTTTGACATTCGCAATACGGATCGGGCCACCGGCACCATGCTTTCGCATGAGATTTCCCGGCGATTTGGTAGCAAGGGTTTACCCGACGGCAAGATCGAATTCCGGTTCAGAGGCTCGGCTGGACAGAGTTTTGGAGCATTTGGCGCGGGGGGGGTGCATTTTATACTCGAAGGCGAAGCGAATGATTATTTTGGAAAAGGTTTATCCGGTGCGCGTTTGGTGGTTGTTCCCGACCGGGAGGCCAAGTTTGACACCAGCGAAAACATTATCATTGGCAACGTGGCACTGTACGGCGCGACTTCCGGCGAGGCTTACATCATGGGTATGGCGGGCGAGCGGTTTGCAGTGCGTAATTCCGGCGTCAGGGCAGTGGTAGAAGGCATCGGCGATCACGGTTGCGAGTATATGACCGGCGGCGTAGTGGTTGTGCTCGGCGATACCGGCAAGAATTTCGCGGCGGGTATGAGCGGCGGCATGGCCTTTATTTTCAATCCGCACGGGAAATTCGAAAAGCGCGTCAACGCGGAAATGGTTGACCTCGACCCCATGGAAGATGCCGACCATGAACTGGTCAGAAATATGATTCGCAATCATTTTAATTATACAGGCAGTAATCGGGCGTTGAATATGCTCAACGACTGGGATGCAGCAAAACAGTATTTTGTAAAAGTAATGCCGAGGGATTATAAGGCGGTGTTATTGAAAGCCACGTCACAAGCTACAAGCCGCGAGCTACAAGTGGCGGGTATCAATAATTAACGATAATTGAGTGTTATGGTGTTAACGTATTATAATGCTAAAGTCACGATCATACAATTACACCCTTACACTAACACACATTAATATATTAAAAATATGGATCCAAAAGGGTTTTTAAAATATAAAAGAGAGACGCCAATCTCGCGGAATCCGCAGGAGCGGATCAGGGATTATAAGGAAATTTACGAAGAATTCAGTGAGGAGAAGACCGTGGAACAGGCTACGCGCTGCATGGATTGCGGCGTGCCGTTTTGCCATCAGGGTTGTCCGCTGGGCAATATCATTCCCGAATTTAATGAAGCGGTACATGAGGAGGACTGGTATCACGCTTTTGAAATTTTGAGTAGTACCAATAACTTCCCGGAATTTACCGGCAGAATTTGTCCTGCACCTTGCGAATCAGCTTGTGTCTTGGGCATCAATGAATCGCCGGTAGCCATTGAGCATATCGAGAAATCCATCGCCGAGATCGCATTTGAAAAAGGCTACATACGGCCGCAACCGCCCGCGGTGCGCACCGGCAAGAAAGTGGCGATCGTTGGATCAGGTCCTGCAGGTTTGGCGGCAGCGGCGCAACTCAATAAAGTCGGGCATCTGGTAACCGTTTTTGAAAAAAGCGATCGGGTCGGCGGTTTGTTGCGCTACGGCATTCCTGACTTCAAGCTGGAAAAATGGGTGATCGAGCGGCGCATCGCCATTATGGAAAACGAAGGCATTCGCTTCAAGACCAACGCCGAAGTAGGCGGAAATATTGACGCACAGCATGTGCTGGAAGAATTTGACGCGGTGCTGCTCTGCGGCGGTTCTTTGGTACCCAGAGATTTGGAGATTACTGGCAGGCACTTAAACGGCATACATTTTGCGATGGAATACCTGGAGCAATGCAACCGGCGCGTTGCGGGTGATCTTATTCCCGAGGAAAAATTAATTGATGCCAAAGGCAAGCACGTTGTCGTCATCGGCGGCGGCGACACCGGCTCGGATTGCGTAGGCAACGCCAACCGTCAGGGTGCGGCCTCGGTGACACAATTGCAATACCATCTTCAACCGCCGTTTCAACCGGATCCGGCCCTTTGGCCAAACGTGCCCCTGATATTCACCAACTCCTCTTCGCACGAAGAAGGATGCCAGCGAGAATGGGCAGTTTTAACAAAATCTTTTATTGAAGGCAAAAAAAATTTGTTAAAATCGATACAAATCGTAAATTTGGATTGGAAAGAGGATGAAATGACGAAAAAATATACTTTCCAAGAACTTCCCGACTCTCTACAAGAAATTGAATGTGATCTGGCGTTTATCGCCATAGGTTACGCTCATCCGCACTACGAAGGACTATTACAACAACTTGACGTTCAATTAAATGAACGTGGTAATGTAAAAGCAACCCAGTATAAAACCAATGTTGAAAAAGTATTTGTTGCCGGTGATATGCGCCGGGGGCAATCGTTGGTGGTCTGGGCAATCAGTGAAGGGCGTGAAGCCGCAAGAGCGGTGGATCAATACCTGACCGGGTCAACTGTTTTGGATGGAAAAACTCACTCTTTGTTGAATATTGTATAAGGCACTACTGTGCTAGGAATCAACTTTTTAACGATCTTCTTCATAATTGGATTAGTATGAAAGCGAGCCCGGCTTCGGTTGAAGCCGGGACTTTTTTTAATATCCGTCACTTATCTTGCTTTTTTTTGAACAAACCTGGCATCGCTAAGCCATTAATAGTGTAATTTGGCGGATAAAAAAGTATTATTTTTGTTGCGTGACAGTTCCCTAGTGATTCCGTTTATGAAGTCTTTTTCTGCCTTGATTATCGCGATCTTTGTTGTTGTCAGCCTGCGTGCCCAGTTGGTACAGTCTGGCACTTACAATTTTTACGATGGGCTTTCGCGGGGGTTGATCAAAAGTATTGCCAAGGA
This sequence comes from uncultured Saprospiraceae bacterium, assembly GCA_964523725.1. Lineage (GTDB taxonomy): Bacteria > Bacteroidota > Bacteroidia > Chitinophagales > Saprospiraceae > JADJNW01. The sequence continues at coordinate 21,439 of CAZGAU010000052.1, read as the reverse complement.
TAATATTGGTTTTATGTGGATTGCCACCGACGAAGGTTTGATCCGACTGGACGGGCACAATTCGACTTTTTTCAAGGATGAACTGGCGGGCGGATTTGCCAAAGGTTTCTTGGCGCGACCAAACAAACCACTGTTGGTCGTGCACGATTATGGCGTCACCGAAATTATCAGCCGCCCAGACACAACTTACTTCCGGAAAGTTTTGTCCGGTAGTACGATTGATACCGACCAGCAACTCTTCTTTCCAAAATCCTTATACGAAGACCGGCACGGAACGCTATGGATTGGTGAACTTCCTTCCATTGTTCGTTACAAAGATGGAAAAATCAGGAAATACCGGTTCGCCAACAATACCGATAGCGGCAATATTTACAGTATTTACCGCAGTTTTTCGATGGTTGAGGACGAAACCGGGCATCTGTGGGCTTTGTCATTCAGCGGAGGGTTGTATTATTTTGATCCGGAAAAAGATGCTTTTATTGATGCCCAACTCGAATTTCCACTCAATAGTGCAACCAGTTTTATAAAAATAAAAGAAAATAAATACTGGCTAGCTGGAAAAGAAGGCGTTTTTGAGATAGAACTGGCATATCCGAAAGTAAAATCCTGGCGGAAAATCGGCACACTTCAGGATATTTCCTGCGCTATTCGGGTGGACTCAGAAGTGTATGCAGGCACCTGGACCAAAGGGCTTTATAAAATTCAGCTCAACCAACCGGAAGCGGCATTTTCAAAGGTCGGCGTATTACAATTCAACGATATTCTGAGCCTTGCATATGATGAACACAATGGTTTGTGGGTTGCCGGCAGTGAGAACGTGGTATCCCTGATCTCGGGTTTTTTCAGAGCCTTACCGCTGGCTGAACCCAACGTAACCATAGAAGTCATGGGCATTCTGCCGGATAGCACAATTGTGGTGGGCACCTGGCAGAATTTTTATTTTGTCAAAAGAAACAATAACAATTTTGAAACCTCCTATTCGTCCATTCCACTCAGCCTCTCCCCCACCGCGCTATTATGCGATTCTAACCGACTTTGGATCGGCACATTAGATGGAACTGTTTATTATTATGATTTAACATCAAAAAAATTACATCATATCAGTGAAATAAAATCAACAAGTAATAATATTTCCCGAATTATTAAAGATCAATCGGGCAACATCTGGATATGCGGCAACCACCCCTATGGGTTGATTCGACGTACTAAAGACGGAACATTACATTATTATAAAAATGACCAGCTTGCATTTAGTGAAACGATATTTGAATCATCCAGCGGGCTTCTATACGCCGGTGGAACCGGGCCAAATCATTATTTTTACAGCTATTTCCCTCCGATTGACTCATTTGTGAATATCAGTGTGCCCCTGGATTTTTCGGTAAGAGGCAATTTTAATGTGCGCACTATTGTAGCCGGCAAAAACAATACTTTCTGGCTGGGCACTTCGCACGGTTTGCTGAAATATTATTTTGACAATGAGGAAACCTCCAAACACAAGGTAGTCAGGATTGATCTCGGCAAAGTGCCCATTGACGAACCGATTCAGGCGCTGCACTATTCGGAAGATGAAATTCTGTGGATTTCCACACCCAGCGGCCTGATTGCCTACGATGGCCAGTCTGCATTGCTGTACGATCAGTCCAGTGGTTTGCCCAGCAATAACCTCTCGGATCATGGCTTATTATTTGATTTCGAGAACAATTTCTGGGTGGGTAGCGCCAAAGGCCTGGCGCTTTTTCAGCGAAACCCTTCCCAGGACAAAAGAACACCGAGGCCCATTTTTACTGCATTGAAAATCAATGGTATAAACAAAAGTTTGACAGATGATTCCTCGTTTAAATTTTCTCCAAAAACGAACATCGAATTCAGCTTTTTGGCGTTATCTTTTCCTTCTAATAAATTGCAATATCAAACCCGTCTGATTGGAACCGATACTTCCGATTGGACAAACCTGCACCATGAAAACAGTCTGATTTTATCAGCTCTGGCGCCAGGTGATTACACTTTCCAGGTGCGTGCACAACAGCATGGCGGCTTTTTGTGGAGCGAGCCCAATACTTTCTCTTTTAAAATTGCCAGCCCCTGGTACCAGAAATGGTGGGGAATTACCTTATTTTTGATTACCTTTTTTCTGTTATTTTTTGGAGCGGTGCGAGTTTACAACTGGCGCTTATTACAGCAAAAGAAATGGTTAGAATCCGTTGTGACCGAACGAACCAAGGAAATCAACCTGAAAAACAAGCAGATCATCGAACAAAACGAAAAATATCGAAAACTAAAAGAAAAACAGCTCCGCGAACAAATTGAGTACAAAAACAAACAATTGACGATCTATACCTTACACCTGATCCAGAAAAACGAATCTTTGAAGGAACTGCAACTGGAAATCAATAAAGCGATTCGCCATTCTGACCGGAAGGATCACGGCGATTTAAGGCACTTTGGCTCCCTGATTGATTACAGCTTCCGAAAAGATGATGAATGGGAAAAATTCAAGCTTTATTTTGAAAGTGTTCACTCCGGTTTTTTTGAAAACCTGCTGCAAATGCATCCTGCCCTTTCGCCTCAGGAACTTCGGCTATGCGCACTGATCCGATTAAATCTTTCTATTCAGGAGACGGCCACCATCCTCGGTATTTCCGCCGAAAGCGTAAAAACGGCCCGTTCCAGGCTTCGCAAAAAGATGGATCTCTCTTCACAAGAATCGCTCGTAGATCATATTATGAAAACCTGATTCGGATTCCACGGCACGGAGATTCAAATTACAAAATTCTGATTCTCAGAAACTTACACCTATTTGATAACTTTTTGTAAACCTCAAAAAGTTGGTCTTCCCTTTTTCAAAGTTTAAATTTGAGCATTCACGATTATTCCGAGAAAAGTTTTGTTTTCCGGGAGTAATCGAATTAAAAGTATCGATTTTTTAACCTGAATGTGTAGTTTTATGAAACTGAAAACTAACCTTTTCTTGAGGTGGTTAGTGATGGTGTCCGCACTTTTCCTGTGCAATGCAATGATAGCGCAACGCACGATCAGCGGTACCGTTACCGACAAATCAACCGGAGAGCCCCTTATTGGCGCCAACATATTACTCGTTGGCACTTCTACCGGTACTGTTACCGACATTGATGGAACTTACTCCCTTACCGTACCTCAGGATGCTACGGTGATTGAAATTTCTTACACCGGATATGCTTCCGAACGCATTACGCTGGGTGTATCCAATGTAGTGAACGTAGCACTCGCTGCCGGTGAGGTGCTTGATGAAATTGTAGTCATCGGTTATGGCTCGGTGAAAAAAGACGATGCAACCGGCGCTGTAAATGCTGTTTCCAGCAAGGATTTCAACCGGGGCGCCATTGTATCGCCCGATCAGTTAATTACAGGTAAAGTCGCCGGTGTGCAAATTACCTCCAATAGCGGTGAGCCAGGCGGACAATCCTCTATTCGCATACGTGGCGGTACTTCGGTCAATGCCAGCAACGAACCATTGTACGTGATTGATGGGGTGCCGATCGACAATGCGCCGCACAATCCGGGTGGCTTCTCTTCCGGTCGTAACCCGTTGAACTTCCTCAACCCTAACGATATTGAGACTTTCACCGTTCTGAAGGATGCATCAGCAACGGCTATTTATGGTTCACGGGGCGCCAACGGTGTAATCATTATCACTACCAAAAAAGGTAAGGCTGGTGATAGAAGCCGTGTTACGTACGACGGTTATTACACTACTGCAAATCTTGCCGGAGAGCCTGATGTGTTCAACGCTCAGGATTTCAGGAACGTAGTGACCTTTAAAGCACCAGAAAGACTGGCAATTCTAGGAAATAACAACACCAACTGGTTCGACGAAGTAACCCAAACAGCCAGTGGTCACAGCCATTCGCTGAGCATTACTGGCGGTGGAGAAAGTATGGGTTATCGTCTCTCGGCAGGTTATCAAAACCTACAGGGGGTAGTTCGGGCTTCTGAGACCCAACGCACCAATTTCTCGCTGAATTACAACCATTCGTTATTCGATAACCGACTGACAATCAATGCAAATATCAAAGGTGCTTATACCAAAGATCAATTCGATCCGGGCGTGGTAGCGGGGGCTTCCAGCTTTGACCCGACGCAGACAGTATATGATCCTACCAATACCGCTTTTGGAGGCTACTTCGAATATCCACTGCCCCAGTCACCCCGAAATCCGGTCTCATTTATCGAGCAGCAAGAAGACTTTGGTAAAAGCTTCAGAAACATCGGTAATATTGAATTTGATTATAAATTCAACGACTTTGTACCTGGACTTAGCGCCAAGCTGAACCTTGGATACGATATCAATAATGGCGATCGCAAGCGTTTTCAGCCCACTACACTGAGCAGACCTCCATTTACCAATTACACCGGAGAGATTCGCAGTGAAAACTTTAATCGTACCAACACGCTGCTGGATGCTTATTTAAATTATGATCGTTCATTCGGCACGGATCATCGTGTGAATTTTTTAGCGGGTTATTCGTATCAGGATTTCAGCAGTGAATTTCCGTCTTTCCGAGCTTTCAATCTGGCTAATGATATTTTTGGCTCCAACAGCACCGCTCCTGCAGCAAACTTTATTGCCAACAACAGCGTTGTGGAAAATCGCCTGATTTCGTTCTTCGGTCGGGCCAATTATGTGTTCCGGGATAAATATTTGCTGACAGTAACCGTTCGGCGAGACGGCTCTACCCGCTTCGGCGAATCTAATCGCTGGGGGACTTTCCCTTCGGCGGCTTTTGCCTGGAGAATTTTGCAGGAAGATTTCGCAGAGAGTCTGGCATCTACTTTTTCTGATCTGAAACTTCGCCTGGGCTATGGTATTACCGGTAACCAGGAAATCGGAGATTTTGGTTACCTTCCAACATACTCCCTGAGTGATGCCAGAGCGCGTTATCAGTTTGGTAATGAATTTGTTACAACTGCTCGTCCGAATGGGTACGATCCGAACCTCAAATGGGAAGAAACCTCTTCTTATAACCTTGGTCTAGACTTTGGCTTCTTAAACGGAAGAGTGAATGGTACGCTGGATTATTATTATAAAGAAACCAAGGACCTCCTTTTTACTGTAAACGTACCTGCAGGTACCAACCTGACTGACCGCGTATTGACCAACATCGGGTCTGTTGAAAACCAGGGTGTGGAATTGACCTTAAACGCTTTTGTGATCGATAAAGCTGATTTTTCCTGGAATGTATCTTTCAACGGCGCGCACAACACCAATAAAATCCTGTCGATCGACCAGGTAAGCACCTCGGGTATTCTTACAGGTGGTATCTCTGGTGGCGTGGGTAATAATATTCAGATTTTGCAGGTGGGGCAGCCCGTTAATGCATTTTTTGCATTCGAACACCTGAAAGGTGCAAATGGTAAACCCCTCGCGGATGGTATCGATCACAATGAAGATGGCAGCGTCAATTTGGCGGATATTTATGCCGATATCAACAAAGATGGCAAAGTGGATGATCTGGACAAACGACCGATCGAAAAACCGGCTCCAGATTTCATCCTGGGTATTGGTTCTCAACTCAATTTCAAGAATTTTGATTTGAACTTCACGCTCCGCGGTAACATTGGCAACTACGTGTACAACAACAACGCTTCCAATTACGGTTATTATGACCGGATTGACGAGCGTCCTGGTTTTGTAAACAATGTACACACCTCCGTGCTGCTTTCCAATTACGAGCGTCCGCAGTATTTCTCTGATTTCTATATCGAAGATGCTTCGTTCCTGCGATTGGATAACATTACACTCGGCTATAATTTCAATCAGTTGGGCAATAACCGCAACCTGAGATTGTACGCTACCGCACAAAACCTTTTTGTATTTACAAATTACACCGGTCTGGATCCGGAGGTTGGCAATGGTATTGACAACAACCCTTATCCAAGGTCGCGTGCGTTCATTTTTGGTTTAAGTCTTGGTTTGTAAACAGTGCATTTTTGTAAACTAACATCAAAATTACAATCATGAAAAAGATTCTGAATATATTTTCCATACTGATGCTGGTGCTGGTGTCGAGCTGTACGGATCTCGATCTGCAGCCCAAAAGTAGCACCACTCCTGAGGTTTTGTTTCAGGACGAATCCTCCTACAAAGCTTTTATTGCAAAGGTTTATGCAGGTTTGGCGGTGACCGGGCAAAGCGGCCCTGCTGGTTCTGCCGACATTTCCAGCCTCGACGAAGGTTTCTCCAATTATCTGCGCCAATACTGGCAATTGCAGGAATTGACCACCGATGAAGCCGTGATCGGCTGGGGTGATGAGGGTTTGCCTGATCTACATGCACATACCTGGACTTCTGCCAACCAATTCGTTCGGGCAATGTACTATCGCATTTTCTTCCAAGTTTCACTCGCCAATGAATTTCTTCGCGAAACGACGCAGGAAAAACTCGACTCTAGAAAAGTAAGCAGCGCTACCCAGGAGCAAATTAAAGCTTACCGAGCCGAGGCCCGCTTCCTGCGCGCCCTGAGCTACTGGCATGCTGTGGATATGCTGGGCGATGTGCCATTCTACACAGAAACATCCAGTTTTGGTTCTGAGCCGCCGGCACAAGCCAGCCGAGCTACTGTTTTTGAATTCCTAGCCAAGGAACTGAGCGAAATCGAAAACGAAATGGTAGCTCCAGGAGCTAATGAATATGGACGTGCCGACCGTGCTGCCGTGTGGATGTTGCAAGCAAAATTATACCTAAATGCAGAGGTTTACACCGGTAAAGCCGAATACACCAATTGCATCGCGGCTTGTAAAAAAATTATCGATTCAGGCGCTTACAGCCTACAGGATACCTATCGCCATTTGTTTATGACGGATAACCACACCTCCAACGAAATTATCTGGGCGATTCCTTTTGATGGCTTAAGCACCCAAACCTGGGGTGGTATGACTTACCTGGTGCATGCTCCGGTAGGCGGCAATATGAAAGGTGAAGATTACGGTATAAACGGTGGCTGGAATGGTCTTCGTACCACTAAAGCGCTGGTGGATCTGTTCCCGGATGCAAGCGGACAAGTGGACGAACGGGCGATTTTCTATACTAATGGTCAATCCAAGGAAATTAACTCGATAGGTAATTTCAACGACGGTTATGCGGTGCCGAAATATACCAACGTCTCTTCTGAAGGCGTGCCGGGCGCTGACCTCGACCACCCAGATACCGACTTTCCGATGTTCCGCCTGGCGGATGCTTATCTCATGTACGCAGAGGCTGTACTGAGAGGTGGTACCGGTGGTGATCGTGCTACGGCATTAAATCTGATCAATCAATTGCGTGCCCGGGCTTACAATAATAACAGCGGCAACATCACCGATGCTGATTTGACCTTGAATTTCATCCTGAATGAAAGAGCACGTGAACTGTATTGGGAAGCGCACCGCCGTACCGATTTGGTCCGTTTCAACCAATTTACCGAAAACGGCATCTGGCCCTGGAAAGGCGGCGTGAAAGAAGGCAAAACTACCGAGCCTTTCCGCAGATTGTTCCCGATTCCGGCTTCGGAAATCCTGGCGAATCCTAAACTCAAGCAAAATCAAGGCTATTGATTTTCAACATTTTAATTCAATCTAATTTTTGAAAAGATGAAAAACATCATAAAAATATTTTCCTTGTTCTTCATTGCGGTTTCGATCTTCTCCTGCCGACCGGAAGAGATTGATATCGCAGCACTTACCGACTTCCCTCCGGGAATTCTGAGCGTTTTTCCTGGGGATGGGAACAAAGTAGTGAAAGGTAATTTTGACGTAAAGGTCAAATTTGTGGACGGTACCACTTCTCCGCTGGCATTTGCTTCGGTTGTACTGAAAGACGGCACAGGCAAAGAATTGGCCAAAGGCGAGAAAAGCCTCTCCGGAACCGCAGATTCACTGGTAATCGCTGGCAATACCTTCAATGCGGCTTCTTTGGAAGTTGGCTTTTATTCGCTGGAAATTACCGTGGTGGACGTCAATCAGAAAGAACAAAAAGTAACCACGACTTTCGAAATTTCCAACCTGCCTTACGCAGCTGTTCTGGACGAATTATTCCTCGCCGGTTCTTACAATGGCTGGGGTGCTGATCGTTTTACACTTGTGGCAGACAATACCTGGGAACTCAAAGGCATCCAGATGGATGGAGGCGAATGGAAATTGAAAGATTGCGCCGACTGGTGCAAAGACGACTGGGCTGACCCGGATGGCGATGGTCTTGTGGAATTAACGACAGGCGGCGGACCAAACTCAACATCTAGCCCAGTGGGATTGGTTAACTTCATTTTTAATGACCAAACGCTACGTTATACGATCGAACCCACTGTAAAGTTTGCTACCAACATCAAAGATCTTTATTTACTGGGAACGTTTAACAATTATGAAGGCAGCGCTTACAAATTTAATCTGGTAGCTAACAATACCTGGGTTTTGGATGAAGTGCAACTCAAACCAACCGACAAATTCAAGTTCTCGGAAGGTCCATTCTTCATGGGCAGAAACTGGGGCGATAGCAACCTCGATGGCGTTGCCGATGAATTTGGCAATAACATTACTTTCGGTGATCTTGCCGCTAGCCGGGGTGAGGCTTTTTACAAAATTACTTTCAACGACAAGTCCAGAGCTTATACCATTGAATTCGTGAAATTCCCAACCATTGGTATCATTGGTTCAGCCACGCCGGGCGGTTGGGATTCTGATACCGATTTGACCGATAACGGCGATGGCACTTTTAGTTTATTGATTTCACTGACCGACGGCGAAGCTAAATTCCGCGCGAATGATTCCTGGGACACCAATTGGGGTGGCTCAGATTTTCCGTCTGGCATTGCCACACAAAATGGCCCAAATATTCCGGTAACTGCAGGTCTTTACAAAGTAACTTTTAACCCGGGAACCGGAGCCTATTCTTTCGCACCGGGCATTGAATCGGTCGGTATCATTGGCTCGGCTACACCGGGTGGTTGGGATTCTGACACCGATCTGCGTGATAACGGCGATGGCTCATACTCGATTGTCATCGGTTTGGGAGATGGCGAAGCTAAATTCAGAACTAACAACGATTGGGCTGACAACTGGGGCGCAGGCGATTTCCCCTCCGGCACAGGTACCAAGAACGGCCCGAACATTCCGGTCACTGCGGGTATTTATGTAGTAACGTTCAACCCAAGCACAGGCGCATATAGTTTTGCCCCTGCGACCATTGGTATTATTGGCTCGGCCACACCAGGCGGCTGGGATTCTGATACCAATATGACGGCTTCTGCCTCGGAAGTTGGCGTATTGACTTTGACCATTGATCTGGTTAATGGTGAAGCAAAATTCCGTGCGAATGATGACTGGAAATATAATTGGGGGGGTGCTGCCTTTCCCTCGGGTACCAGTACTCAAGATGGACCTAATATCCCGGTGACGGCTGGTTCTTATACCGTAAGATTCAATGTGAACACGGGAGCTTATTCTTTTCAGTAATTAATGTAGAAAATAGGCATAACTGGTTCATACTTTTCAGTTTCATTTTTAAGGGACTAAACTGTTTTTATAATGGTGTAGTCCCTTCTTTTAATAATCATATAATGTTGGCTAAGAAAATTTATCATATTATTATATTTGTGCTTCTGCTTTTAACGCTGGATTGCCAACGATTCAATACCACTGAACCTGCGATTGAGTATCCGACCATTAATCACCATCAAAATTTTCCTTCCCAGTTTGTATCCGCACGCAATGTCGATGTTCTGCTTCCGCCCGGCTATACTGATCATCCCGACAGACAGTTCCCCGTTCTCGTGATGCACGACGGTCAAATGCTCTTTGATTCCACCACCACCTGGAACCGCCAGGAATGGGGCGTGGATGAAACCCTGGGAAAATTGGTGGCAGAAGGCAAAGTCGAGCCATTTATCGTTGTAGCTGTTTGGAATACAGGTAATCGCTTTATTGAATATATGCCCAGAAATGCTTATAATGCATTATCAGACCCCTTAAAAACAGAATTCCTCGACAATTTTAATCAGGAACCTCTTTCAAATAATTATCTTCGTTTTTTGACAGAGGAATTAATCCCTTTTGTAAGGAAAGAATACCGGACGCTGCCCGGCAAAGAACATCTTTTCATAGCCGGCTCCAGCATGGGCGGATTGATCTCGCTTTACGCAATTTGCGAATATCCGGAAGTTTTCGGCGGCGCGGCTTGCTTGTCCACTCACTGGCCAATTGCTTTTGACAACGATCATCCCCAATTTCCCCAGGCATTGATCGAATTTTTTGGCAATCATTTACCTGATCCCAAAGACCATAAGATTTATTTTGATTATGGCACAGCTACGCTGGACTCCCTGTATAAACCCCACCAAATGCAGATGGACGCAAAAATGATCGCGCGCGGCTACATACCTCATGAAAACTGGCTGACCCGCGAATTCCCCGGCGCCGATCACTCCGAGCAGGCCTGGAACGATCGATTGCATATTCCGCTGGAATTTCTATTTGGTAAATAATTTTATTATAAACTAACTAACTAAAAGTCGCTCATGAAATATTTAATCAAATCTCCGGCAATGTTTTTAGTATTACTTTTCATGGTACTGCATGTACTCCCCCTTCAGGCGCAAAATACCCAACTCAAGCGCATAGAGCCTCCCTTCTGGTGGGCAGATATGAAAAATCCGCAACTTCAGTTACTGGTATATGGCGAAAATATTGCGCAGTTACATCCGGTTATAAAATACGATGGTGTAAAGATCGAGCAGATCATTCAGGTGGAAAATCCGAATTATTTATTTATTAATTTATTAATAAAAGCTAATAAAACTGCCGCCACTTTTGATATCGATTTTCAAAAAGATGGTCAATCCGTGCAAAAATATAACTATCAATTACTTGCACGTGAAAAAGGCTCGGCGGAGCGGCAGGGTTTTAATACTTCCGATGTAATGTACTTAATAACGCCTGATCGTTTTGTAAATGGAAATCCTGGAAATGATAATGTTGCCGGTATGCAGGAAAAAGCCAACCGCACATTTAAGGGCGGCCGTCACGGCGGTGATATTGCCGGACTTATTAACAGTCTTGATTATATAAAAGACCTTGGTTTTACAGCTATTTGGGTGAATCCGGTGCTCGAAAACGACCAGCCTGAATACTCCTACCACGGCTACTCTACCACCGATTTTTACAAGGTGGATCCTCGTTTTGGCAGCAATGAAGAATATCAGCAATTATGTAAATCTGCTAAAGATAAAGGCATCAAGTTTATCATGGATATGATCGTCAACCACTGCGGCTCCGAGCACTGGTGGATGAAGGATCTGCCTACTTCCGACTGGATTAATTTTGATAATAAATTTGTACAAACCAATCATAAAAAGTCGACCATCCAGGATCCTTATGTATCACATTATGATTATAAAAAATTCGCAGATGGCTGGTTTGTAGAGACTATGCCCGATTTGAATCAACTAAATCCATTAATGGCAAATTATTTAATCCAGAACAGCATCTGGTGGACGGAGTACCTCGGGCTTGCCGGCATCCGCATGGATACCTACCCTTACCCCGACAAGGATTTTATGTCGCTCTGGACCTGCCGCATGATGGAAGAGTACCCCAATTTTAATATCGTGGGTGAAGAATGGCACGGAAACCCCGCCATTGTTGCGTTCTGGCAAAGAGGAAAACTAAATTCCAATGGTTATGTATCCTGCCTGCCGAGCCTCATGGATTTTCCATTGCAGGAAGCGCTGCGGCGCACGCTGGGGCAACCGGGCGGCTGGGATCCTTCCTACGAAATGCTTGCGAATGATTTTCAATATGCAGATCCTTATAATCTTGTAATATTTCCCGACAATCATGATATGGATCGTTTTTATACGCAAGTAAATGAAGACTTCGATTTATTTAAACTGGGTATCATTTATAATCTCACTATGCGCGGCGTCCCGCAACTTTACTATGGTACCGAGGTTTTGATGAGCAATACCGGTTTTCCGGGCGACCACGGCATCATTCGCACCGATTTTCCGGGGGGCTGGACGGGCGACAAAGCCAATGCTTTCACCAATGCCGGACTGACGCCGCAGCAAATCGAAGCCAAAAATTTTATCAAAAAGATAGCCAACTGGCGTAAAAATGCGGAAGTGATTCACAACGGAAAATTATTACATTTCCTGCCTCAAAACGGTGTTTATATTTACTTCCGATATAATGATTCTAAAAAAGTGATGGTTGTTTTAAACAAAAGTGAACGGGATCAAACCTTTGATTTGACCAGATTCCAGGAAGCAATTAAAGGTTTTTCTAATGGGAAAGATATTATAAGCGATAAAGTAATAAATCTGAACAATCAAATGACGATTGCCGCCAAAACGGGCATGATTCTGGAGCTGGAAAAATAAATGTAACCAATACAATTCTGTTGCCAAAAGCCCGGTGGATTGTGCCATCGGGCTTTTTTGTTTATGCAAAAACGCTTAACTTTCCCAAAACTCATTTCTTAACGACCCATATTCAAAAGATGATGAAAAAACTCTCTGTCATTGGATTCCTATTGCTCTGCAATCTCCTGATCGCTCAGGACACGGATGTCCAGCTCAACTCGAGCTTGTTTTCAGGATTGCGGCTACGCAATATCGGCCCGGCGCTGATGTCGGGGCGCATCGCGGATATTGTGAAAGACCCTGCCAATCCCAGCACCTGGTACGTGGCGGTTGCTTCCGGCGGCGTCTGGAAAACCACGAATAATGCGACCACCTGGGAACCGATCTTCGATGATTACGATTCTTACACGACCGGTGCGCTGGCGATTGATCCTCAGAACCCAAGTGTGATCTGGCTTGGCACAGGCGAAAATGCAAGTCAGCGCAGCGCGGGCTACGGCGATGGCGTGTACAAAAGTCTGGATGGCGGCGCCAGTTGGACGAACGTCGGCTTGAAGAATTCTGAGCACATCGGTAAAATTTTGATCGATCCTCGAAATTCAAATGTCGTGTACGTTGCGTCACAAGGGCCGCTCTGGGCGCCGGGTGGCGATCGCGGCTTGTTTAAAACCACCGACGGTGGCAAAACCTGGAAAAATGTGCTGAATATTAGTGAAAATACGGGCATTACGGATATTGCCTTCGATCCCCGGAATCCGGATATTATCTACGCCGCATCTTATCAAAGGCGTCGCCACGTAGGGATTTTGGTGGCCGGCGGCCCGGAATCTGCCATTTATAAAACGACCGATGGCGGTGAAAACTGGAAAAAACTGACCCGGGGCATTCCCGGCGGTGACAAAGGACGCATTGCACTGGCGGTGTCGCCGCAACAACCGGATATCGTGTATGCTTTGATTGCCGCAGAAGGTGAGCAAAGCGGTTTCTTTCGTTCTGATAATCAAGGTGAAAGCTGGTCGAAGCAAAGCGATTACATCGTGGTAGATCCACAATATTACGGTGAGATTTATGCCGATCCGCATCATTTTGACCGGGTGTACGCGGTGGATGTGCTCATTCATGTGACCGATGACGGCGGAAAAAACTTCCGGCGATTGAATTCAAGAAACAAGCATGTCGATAATCATTCGATTTTATTTGACCCACAAGACCCTGATTATCTGTTGGTTGGCTGCGACGGCGGCATTTACGAAACCTGGGATCAGGGCGAAAGCTGGAAATATGTGCCCAATCTGCCAATTTGCCAGTTTTACAGAGTTGGAATTGACAACGCCGAGCCATTCTACAATGTGTACGGCGGTACGCAAGATAATTCTACCCTCGGCGGTCCTTCGCGTACGACCAATATTCACGGTATTCGCAATGAAGATTGGTTCGTGACCGTTGGCGGTGATGGTTTTCAAACCCGCGTTGATCCTGAGAACCCCGATATTCTATATTCTATGTCGCAATACGCCGGTATCGTGCGCTACGACAAACGCAGCGGCGAGCGCGTGGACATTCAACCCCAGCCCGAACCCGGCGAGGATGCCTTGCGCTGGCATTGGGATGCGCCTCTGATTATTAGCCCGCATGCCCCGCAACGATTGTATTTTGCAGCCCAGCGCCTTTACCGCAGCGATGATCGTGGCAACAGCTGGACGCCCATTAGTAAAGATCTCAGCCGGGGTATGGATCGCAATCAAAGACCAGTAATGGGGCGGGTTTGGTCGCCGGAGGCTGTTTGGAAAAACGTGTTTACCTCGCCATTTGGCACCATTGTGTCGCTAAGCGAATCCAAATTGAAAGAAGGGCTTATTTGCATAGGTACCGACGATGGCTTAATACAGATCACCGAAGATGGTGGGAAAACCTGGAGAAAAATAGATAAATTTCCTGGAATCCCAGATATGACTTATATTTCGGATGTATTTCTTTCTCAGCATGAGCCAAATACGATTTATGCTTTGTTCAACAATCATAAGGAAGGCGATTTCAAACCTTATGCCCTGAAAAGTACTGATTTAGGTAAAACCTGGACTTCGATAGCCAAAACCCTGCCGGAGCGCCATATCACCTGGACGATCGTGGAAGATCATGTGGATAAAAATTTATTGTTTTTGGGCACAGAATTTGGTTTGTTTTTTTCCAATAATGGCGGCAATTCCTGGATTCAACTCAGGGGAAATGTGCCTACCGTAGCCGTGCGGGACCTGGAAATTCAAGAGCGTGAAAATGACTTGGTTGTAGCGACTTTCGGGCGAGGCTTTTTGATTTTTGATGATTATTCACCACTGCGTGATGCGACCGCGGTAGCATTGTCTAAAGAAGCAATATTATATCCTGTAAAAGATACCTGGATGTATCATCCGGCTTCGATTATTGGCGGCGAGAAAGGCTCACAAGGCGACGCCTATTTTACAGCACCCAATCCACCGCACGGGGCAGTATTTACCTATTATTTAAAAGAAAGTTATCCATCTTTGAAACAGCAGCGCAAAAGTGAAGAAAGAGCGGCACTCCGCGCCGGTAAAGATGTAACATTCCCGGACTGGGAAACGCTCAAAAAAGAGGATTTCGAAGAAGCGCCTGTCGTAATATTGATGGTAAAAGATAGCGCCGGTAATCTGGTACAAACGCTACGAGGCGCCAACCGCAGCGGTTTTCATCGGGTCAACTGGGATTTGAGCCATGCAGGAATCGGTGGGAGAAGAGGTGGTCCGATGGTTTTGCCCGGTACTTATTCGGCGGCTTTGTATAAAATGATCGATGGCAAATTGGCACAACTATCAGAATATCAGTCATTTGAACTAAAATCACTTGACCTGGCTACCCTGCCCTCCCCGGATATAGCTGCCAAACTCGATTTTTTGAAAGGTGCCGGAAAATTGCAACAAACCGTGAGCGGCACGCTTGAGTATGTGGAAAACCAGCTTCAAAACCTGAGCGAAATCAAAAGAACTGTGATGAATTCTACGGCAATGGATGAAGATATCGTGCAACAAATCCGGGCGCTGGAATTAAAATTGCAGGAGGTACGCCTGGCAATCGTAGGCGATGAAACACGCAGCAATCGCGCGGAGTTTGTGCCGCCGAGCCTTCTAGGGAGAATCCGGGATGCGCTGGGTAGCGGCAGTAACTCTTCGCCCGTAACCGAAACGCACCGGCGAAATGTTGAAATAGCGAAAAATATATTTGCAACTATTTATCAACAAGTCAAGCAAATTCAAGCCAATGAACTCGCCAAGCTCCATGAATGGCTAAAAGCTCATGATCTTGCCTGGACTTCGGATGGAACGCTTCCGCAGTGGCGCCGATAAAATAAAAAGTACTGCTCCTTAACCGGGGCAGTACAAATTCCCAAAACAAATAAACACAAAATCCTACATAAGAAGTATGTAGTAAATCTAGTAATAACAAAACTACGTGTATTAGAAGAAAAAAATCGGACAACGTATGCAAATTTTCGGACATTTCAATGTTATTTATTTGTAACTTTGAAACGAAGACTGGATCGTAAAATAAAAAATGGATCACAAGCTGTCTTGATAACCAAAACCTTAGATAAGTAGTCGGACAGTTTTACAGTCGATTGTCGAAAGTCCGATTAAGCTGACAATCAACTTCTTATGAAATATTTTATTTTAATTTAAAATTGTCCCTTTGCTTATTTAATTTAAAACAAAACGCCCCTATCCCGGAAATCTGATTAATAAAAGATTACTTAATTTACTCATATTATACGGCGCACTACGACTGTTATTAAGCGTTCATTGTTATGTGGCATTACCTCAGGATTATACTATTTGCCCTGCTACCGCTCCTGGTCAACGCTCAGAAATACAAGTTTCAGGTGCGACACCTCACCATGAAGGATGGCTTACCCAATGATTACGTCACACATGCGATGCAAAGCAGCGACGGTTATACCTGGATTTCGTCCAATTTCAACCTTTCGCGTTTTGATGGCTATGAAGTGAGAGAATTTGCTCAAAATGAGCAATATAGATATCCTCCCTACGCCACTTTTGAAGATATAAACGGTCTGCTCTGGATCAATCACTTTGCCATTGCGGATCAGGCGGACTGGTTTGAAAAAAATGAAAAAATCCTTGATATCTACGACCCCATCCGTGACCTGAAAACATCTTTCGCCGAAAAATTCGGCAATCAACTTCCTCTAAAAACCTCACAAATCGCGCATTTGACGGTCGATGCCAGGCGCAACATCTGGATCGCTAGCATCAATGGCGATATTTTCCGGTACGATGGCAACTTCACCAAAGTGGCACGCATTCCTGGGCATTATATTCAGCAAGAAGGAAATTTTTATTTTAAAATGGCCATACAAGAAGATCAGATTTGGGTTACCATAGGGGTAAAAAGTAATTTATTAAATATTGATAATCAAGGAATAATTAAAGAAGTTAAAATAGATAACAATATCGATTGGATGCATGTGGATGCAGAAAATCGCTTGTGGATATCTTTCAGGAGCAAGCCGGTGCTTTGGCGTAAAGCCCCTGGTGAAAACTTTGAGGAGATCCGACTGGAATTGCCGGATATCGCCCCCGCCTCAGCGTACGATAAGCATGTGTTTGAAGTCAATACCCGCCAGCGTCAGATTTGGTATTTAAATTTTGACAAATTATATGTCTTTGATCTTGACGGGAAATTTCGCACTCAATTGGTTGCAAATGGAATCAACCTGCAATTTCAGCGCCTTAATCATTTATTCATTGACAGGCATGATAATGTCTGGCTGAGTACGGCTCGTGGTTTGTATATCATATCACTTATTAAAAACAGATTCACCAATTATTTAGTAGAACTCGGCATTCAGGATACCAGAGACATTTTAGTGGATGAATCGGGCGGAGTTTTTGTAGCGCAGGGGCCCATTCATGACTTGAAAAACAAATTAAAATATGAATTAAAAGACGCAGTTTTTATTGCTCTGGCTAAAAAAGGTGATACTTTTTGGGGAGCGCCATACAGCGATTATCTTTATAAGTTTAATATTGCAACCGGAAAAGGCTTTGAAGTCAAACAAAACAGCCTTTTAAATGGCAGAGAAACAGGAGAATACAAATTATATTTTTCTAAAAAAACCGGACAGCTCTGGGTTGGTGGCAAAAGATGCCTGGCGACTATGGACACAGCTTCGCTGAGGGTTCATTCACTAAAACTGTATAATGGTTTTCACTCCTTGAAAGAAGCATTTATCAATGCATTTTTTGAAAATGACGAAGGTATCTGGCTATTGACAGACAACGGTTTATACCTGCTGGACGAACAAAAAGGCATCGTGGCGCACTTTGGGGAGGAGTTTCCTGCCAAAAATATGGTGCATATGTACGAAGATACTCAGGGTATTTTCTGGCTGGCTACCAAAAGAGGCGGACTACTGCGTTGGGACAGGAAAAATAACAAAATCAGGCAATTCACCAAAAAAGATGGACTATCCAATGATGTAATCTATGCCGTTTACGAAGATGACTACGGCTATCTTTGGCTTCCAAGTAACTATGGGTTGATGCGCTTTAATAAAGAAACCCATCAGGTGAATGTTTATTTGCCCGAAGACGGTATCCCGCATCATGAATTCAATCATATGTCCCACGCGCGTGCGCCCGACGGTCGGCTTTATTTCGGCGGATTGGGCGGCGTGACTTCCTTCCATCCAAAAGATTTTTTGGGAGATGAAGAAAAACATGCACCATTGCGCATCACTTCTTTTGAAAAACTAAATGGAAAAACCGGCGAACTGGCAGATTTTACATCCGATATCATAAAAAATAAGTCTATTAAATTAAGATCGTTTGAAAAATCGCTGCGTCTGCAACTGTCCCTGCTCAATTACAGATCACCGAATGAAAATCGATATGCTTACAGGCTTGAGGGGCTGGAAAATGATTGGTCTTTTACCCAGGAAAATTATATCCGCCTCAACGGCTTGCCTTATGGCAAATACATCTTACACATACGGGCACAGGATATCAACAGGCGCTGGACAGAACAGGAACTGCGTATTCCGGTGGAGATCATGCGACCATTTCATCTGAGGTGGTGGTTCCTTTTATCTAGTATTATCATATTCATTTCATTGGGAGTCGTTTTATTTAAATGGCGCACCAGAATTTTACAAAAAGAAAAGCTCCGCCTGGAGGCTGAGGTCGCCCGCCGCATCGCCACTATTGAAAAACAAGCTGCACAACTCAAGGAACTGGACGAACAAAAGTCTCGTTTTTTCCTGAATGTGGCCCACGAGCTGCGCACGCCCTTAACCCTCATTGCTACACCGATTGCGCATTTTTTTGAAAAAAAGAGTGAAAAACCGGCGCCGGATTTACTTTATTCTATACAAAAACATGTTAATCATTTACTTCGGTTGGTAGAAAGCATTCTCGATCTTTCAAAACTGGATGCCAATCAATTGCAATTGCATGAGTCCCCTACTCCTTTTTCCAGGCTAATTCATACGATTTTCTCGATGTATCATTCTTACGCCGAGATACAAAATATTGATTATCAATTATATTACAAAGCAAGAGAAGACTTGCACCTGCTGCTGGACGTACCAAAGTTTGAAAAAATCCTGCACAATCTGATTTTTAATGCCCTGAAATTTACTGACAAAACAGGAAGTGTAATAATGGAAGTAACAGAAAGTAAATATGATATAAATATTAAAGTAACCGATACCGGCAAAGGCATTCCCCTGGAAGACCTGGATCGGGTTTTTGACCGCTATTTTCAATCAAAGCATACCAACAGTTCCCTTCAGGGTGGTTCGGGTATTGGTTTATCCATCGCCCGGGAATACGCGCAACTAATGGGTGGCACGCTCACCGTAGAAAGTAAAATTGATGAAGGCACTACCTTCACTTTTGTTTTTCCGAAAAAAATAGCGGATGCGCCGGTTCAATTGGTGTCTGAGCCAGTTGTTTCTTATGAAAAAACACCCAAAAATGGGAAACACGCCAATCTGGCTTCATCAACCCTGCTGCTGGTAGAAGACAATGCAGATATGCAGTCGCTCCTGCGGGAAATCGTGGAACCGCAATACCAGATTTTGCAGGCAGCCAATGGCGCAGAAGCATTGGAAATATTGAGTAAAAGAACTGTTGATAGCATCGTCACCGATATCATGATGCCCCAAATGGATGGCTTCGAATTGATCGAACATCTGAAAGAAAACGCCCAATGGCAATCCATTCCCGTGATCGTGCTGACCGCCCGCGCTAATGAGCAGGACAAGCTTCAGGCGCTACGCATGGGGGTGGATGATTATTTGTACAAACCTTTCTCCCCTCAGGAATTATTAGTACGAATTCAGAATTTGCTTGAAAACCGCCAAAAACGGCTGGCATATTTACAAGATCAGCACGGAACATCCCATGAAGCTTTACTAAGCGCCGATCAGCAATGGTTGCTGGAAGTAGAATCCTGTTCGCTGCAATTGCTCAAACAGAATCCGGAATTTAAACTCCCCGACCTGGCCGACCAAATCCATTTGAGCGAACGCCACCTGCGCCGCAAAATCCAGGAACTCACCGGGCTGACCGCCAATGATTACCTCCGGGAAATCCGCCTGCAACAAGCCCGACAAATGCTCGAGCAGCATTCCTCCCACACCGTGGCAGAAGTCTCCTATGCCGTAGGCTTCACCTCGCCCAGTTATTTCGCCAAACTCTACACGGAGCGCTTTGGGCGAAAGCCGTCGGAGTATTTGTAAAAAGTAATGTTACTTTGAAGTATCTCTGCCATTATATAATAAAAATGCCTCAACATGAATCAGGTACTTGCTGTTTGCATCATGTTTATCGGAGTAAATTTAATTTTTGCACAAAAAGATTTAGCACATCATTATAAATTAATCTATGGTAAATGGGGAGATTCTAATGGATATGCAGAATTTTTACCAGATTCTACTTATAATCAATATTATTTTGGTGAATTGGCAAAAGCTGTATTAAATTTTCAAGTTGAAGATATTGATACATTAACGCCCTGGAAGCATGGTGAAATGGGATATTATTTATCTTTTGAAGAAGACTCCCTGGTGATTCATTATTTTCCTGTTAGAAACATAATCAAGGAGGAAAAGAAATCATACATTTTGTTGTTAAATAAAGACGAAAAAGTGTCCTTGACCTTCAAAAAAGGCAAAGGAATTGACGACCACATCGATGAAGTTAGCTATTCCAGAAGGTTTACAGAAGAACAACATCCAGTACACAGCAATTTTCCAGAAGAAGAAGTAAATAGTAAATTTATCGTACCGGAGGGATTCACGGGATATGTAGTGGTCGTGTACAATCCTGATATGCAGCAAGCAATGCAATCCGGCGAAATGGGAAAGCGTATTTTTGAAATTCCCAATGACGGACTATTGGAAACTGATTTTACAGCCGATCCGGTTACGTTTGCTACACAGAAATATGGTTTTTATTACAGAAAATATAATGAAAATGAATTAGTTCGCCTGCCTTTAATTAATCGCAGTATTAACAGCCCCATTATGATTCAAACTACCTTTATTCAGGAATATTTAAAACAATTCAACCCTAATTCGATGGTCGTGATTCCATTTGGTTATAATCAAATTGCCCGTAATTTGCTAAATAAAAAATTTAATAAAAACATTATAGGCAATGCCGAGATTTATTATGTAGGAGTTCTTCGAGATTTAATTGGAAATCAGCCGCCGTTTGTGGAAAAATGACGTGATTCATAATTTCCGACTTCTAACTTCCCACTTCCGACTTCCTATTCCTATCTTCGCCCAAAATTTCTGCCATGCCCAACGCAATTATGGAAACAAACTTCCAATTTCCGGGTCAAACGAATTTTTATCGCGGGAAAGTACGTGACGTATATACCATCGGCGAGCAACTGGTGGTGGTAGCCAGCGATCGTATCTCGGCTTTTGATCACATATTATCACGCCCTATCCCATATAAAGGCCAGGTACTCAATCAGGTAGCGACGTATTTCCTGGAAGCTACGCGCGACATCGTGCCCAA
>CAZGAU010000051.1:18485-31711 GCA_964523725.1 uncultured Saprospiraceae bacterium | reverse complement strand
ATCACAAACATTAAATGAAAACAGTCTAGAAAAAACACCCTGAAATCACCCGACAATCACTTTTTTTTACATCCAAAAAAACGTTATTATGAAGGTTACCAAATTGTTTAGCCTGCTTCTACTGGCTATGCTTATCTCCTTTACCGCCTGCCTGGATGATGATGGCGATGAAGGGTTTCAGTTTCAGTTTGATTACAATTTTGCCACCAATCAGAACGGTTGGAGCGGTGATTTTGCTGATTACCCGGTTGGAGAAGAGGATTTTTACGAACTGAGCTTTAGCCACGATACGCTGCCCAGCCCATTGGATAAAACCCAAAAAGCGCTGAGAATTCACGGTAGCAACCGCAGCGACGATTTGTTCATGTTCACCAAAAAGAAACTGACTGGTCTGGCCCCAAATACCGAATTTGAAGTAGAATTCGAATTCGAATTGGCCTCCCAATATCCGGAGAACAGCATTGGTGCAGGCGGTAGCCCAGGTGGTTCCAGCTACATTAAGGCAGGCGCGGGTGCAATTGAGCCAAAAAAAATTGCTAAAGATGACTTTTACGAACTAAACTTGGATAAAGGTCAACAAAGCCAGGGAGGAAAAGATGCAATCGTGATCGGCACCCTTGGCATTACTGGCAACGATTATATTTACAAACTCATCCGCCGTGACAACAATGAAACTTCTTTCAAGGCAAAAACCGATGCAGAGGGTAATCTTTGGGTGTTTCTCGGCGTGGACTCCGGCTTTGAAGGTATTACCACGTTCTACGTCACGAAGGCTACAATTCGTTTGAAGTAAACAGGAAATCTCAATAACCAATTAACAATCAAGGATTAACAATTAACAATTTTTAGAAGGGTAATTTTGTACAAACGGCTATCCGTTTCCGGGGGGAATTCGGGTAGCTGTTTTTTATTCAGAAAAGTTGTATCAGGCGCAGGTAAACTTTTTGTTTCCATATTTGCAAAAAAACAACTACATTCGTAAAGACCAATCCATACGACCATGCTCGAAAAAGCCTACCTCGCATCGCCTTTTGGTTGCTTTGAAATTATCGGGAGTGAACTCGGCATTACCTCTGTAAAGCTCATCGACAAAGAGCAACGTGCTGATGCTGTTGTTCCGGAAACATTACAGGATTGCGTTCTGCAATTAGACGAGTATTTCAAAGGGAAAAGAGAAGCTTTTGAATTGAAGCTTGACTGGGGCGGCGCTCCGGAATTTAATAAAGCTGTTTGGTCAGAATTACTCAAAATCCCCTACGGTCGCACCACCACTTATTCCGCCATCGCCGAAAAAATAGGCAACCCAACGGCTGTAAGGGCTGTAGGACTGGCCAATCGGAATAATCCCATCGCTATCATTGTGCCCTGCCACCGCGTGATCGCCAAAAACGGCGACCTTCAAGGCTATTTCTATGGTTTGGATATGAAACGAAAATTGTTGGAACTGGAAAATCCGATGAGCTTTGCCGAGCAGGGAAGTTTATTTTAGATATGAAATGTGAAAAAAGTCAATTTTTACCTATCCGTTTCCATATTTTCCAATAATTCCAGCTGTTTTTTAAATGTATAGCGTGGCGTCTCCTCATATGAATACTGATACAATTCCAAAGCTTTTTGCTTCATCTCGGCGTTCTCTGGCGTCAGTCTGGCCAATTCGGCGTACACCGCAGCTTCCTGGGCCTGATGAAGATTGCGTTTCAGCAGTTTGTTCAATTGCGTTTTTGCTTCCTCATGCTTCCCGCGTAACCGCAGGCTTTTGGCGGCAAGCATCTCTGCTTCAAATAACAACTCAGGATTGCCCAATTCATGCGCAATAGACAAAGATTCTGCAGCTACTTTATCCAATTCATCCAGGTCAGCGGTTTCGATCAGTACAGTTCCTTTTTCAGATAAGCTAAAGCCTAGCACGAGTTTATTGCCGATTTTCCTGGTCACTTCGATTGCCCGGTCATAATAATTCAGCGAACGTTTGTAATCTTCCAGATAGAAAAACACATCCGCCAATGTATTGACGGCTTTCGCCAAACCTTTCTGATAACCAAGCTCTTCGCAGATCATGAGGTCTTTTTGCAAGTAGTCAATTGCTTTATAAAATTCACCTTTGAAACTTAGCAATTCACCAATCAGTCCCAACGCAATCGCGATGCCCTGCTTGTCGCCAATTTCCTCGCACAATTCCAGATCTTTTTCAAAATGCTCCATCGCCTGCTCGTAGTCGCCCTTGCGTTCATACACGCTACCGATGCCACCTATTGCAATGGAAGTCAGTTGTTTATTACCCAGTTCCTCGCTCATATCCAAGCCTTTTTGGTAGTACTCCAGCGCCGCATCATAATCGCCTTTTTCAAAAAAGACAATCCCCACTTTGGTAAACAAATCTGCCATGCCCTGTTTGTCGTTATTTCGCTCTGCCAACTCCAACTGCACCTGCTGACAACGAATGGCTTCGTCGTAATTTCCCTGGTTCATATAAGTTAAGCCAAGCGACGCAACGATCTGAGAATTAGGCATTTCCCCGGATTCCTGACTAATATTGATGCTTTGAACAAAGAAGGATTTCGCTTTTTTATAATCGCCCTGCCGGAAGTGCAGGTTTCCAATATTTCCATAGACCTTGGCGATGCCGCTTTTATCCTCGATCGATTCAAAGAGCTGCACCGCCGCCTGAAGATGCGTACTGGCATTCGCATAATCACCCCTGAGCACCAGCAAGCGCCCCAGATTATTGTTGCATTGCCCCAGGAGCAGCGCGTCGCGCGTTTTCTTTGCCAATTTCAGTGCTTTAGAATAAGCTTGTTCGCATTCTTCCCATTGCCCAATGAGTTCCAACACTTTGCCTTTTTGCAGATACGTTCGGATTTGCCGCTCGGAATCTTCCTGCTTGCCCAATTTTTTGAGCAATCTTTCGTAATACTCCAAAGCCAGTTGATTCTGATAATTCCGACGGGCAAAATCAGCGGCTTTGCGCAAATATTCACAGGTTTTGTCAAAAACACCGGCCTGTTCGTAGTGAAATGCCAGATCAAAATAGCGCTCTTCCAGGCGATCGACGTATAATTTTTCAATCGCTTCAGCAATGAGCTTGTGCAATTGTTTCAGGCGCGTGCGCAACTGCATGCTATAAGCCGCTTCCCGCAACAGGGAATGCCGGAAAATATAACGCAATTCGTTCATGGCATGCCAAATCTGACCGTGCTCGGCGGTTTTGATCTGTTCTCGCAGTAAAGTCACAGCGTTGCCGTTGCGTTTGGCAAATTCCTCCTGCGCTTTCATCACCTCTGAAAGCACCGATATTTCAAATTCGCGACCAATAACCGCAGCAGCCTTCACTGTTTCCCGCACCAGATGCGAGAGGCGATCTATTCTGGCGGTCAGAATGGCATTGATAGACCCCGACAAACGGATGTTTTTATCCTTGATCGTCCAGGCGCCATTGAGGTAGGTCATTAAATTACTTTCCGAGAAATATTCCAGGATTTGCTCTAAATAAAAAGGGTTACTATTGGTAGCCCGCAATAATAATTCAAAAAACTCATCGCTAATGGGACCTTGCAAATAAGCTTCCGCAAAGTGGCGAACCGCCTCCGGCTCCAGAATATTGAGATTGATTTCCAGCTTGGGCACGGCGTTAATCGACAGCGTATCCTGCTCAAAAACAGGTGGTTGTGTGCCATCATCGCGCAAGCGTGAAGTGATGAGCAGCAAAATTGGGTAGCGATTGAGGTATCTCGCAAGTTCCTGAAGCACCTCCCGTGAATTGTCATCGAGCCAATGCGCATCTTCCAGTTGTAATACAATGGGTTGCACCAGCGATTCTGCGATAATCAGGTTGAGAATTGCCTGGATTGTGTTTTGGTAGCGTCCTTTGGCATCGAGTTGCTCCCAGATAGAATCGGGGTAGGAAATGCCCAACTGCGCGGCCAGTACCGACTGGGTTCTGCTGAGTTCTCGACTGATAAATTCTACTTCCGGAAAATCCTTTACCTCTTCCAGTCGTGATACCAACTCCTGCAAACGCTGCTCGAATCGTTCCTGAACCCTGCCGATAACTTCATCAGGCGATTGATCAAAGTAGCTCCGGAGAAAATAAACAAAAGCATTGAATGGCTTCCGCAAAATCTGGTCTGCCTGACAGACAAACCATTTGACGTTGCCATCTTTGCAGAGTGATTCCTTCAATTCATGCGTGAGGCGGCTTTTGCCAATGCCGGCTTCTCCAAAAATATAAGCAATCCCCGATGTCCGTCGCTCATGAAGTGGCGAGGCAAACTCAAGTAGTTGTTGCAATTCCTGGTCCCGGCCTACCATTTGCCTGTCAAAGGCGGCACGGGTTTCGTAATTTCTTCCGGTAAGAATAAACGTAGGTACCGTACCTTTGATACCTTTGTATTTGATATCGCCTTTCGGCAAAAAGAGGAAATTGCGGTTTTTTCGTATTTCATTGTCCACCAGCACTTCGCTCCAGTCGGCGTAGGTCATTAACCGGGCAGCGAGATTGACCAGATTGCCCACCACCGCGTACTGACAACGCTCCTTTCCTCCCACAATGCCTGTATATGCTGTACCAATGGTCATACCCGCACGAAACTGAATCTGGCTTTTCTTCTCCAGCGGTTGTAGTTCTTCTCTCAGAGCACATATAAATTCCAGCGCCCGATCGATCATGTTCTCAAAAGAAACCGGCGCACCAAAAAAACAGGTAATCACACTGCCCTTATCACCAAAATCAATTTCTTTGAAATAGCCCGAAAAATTGTTGATTTTTTCCAGCACCAGACGCGCGAATTCGTCCAGCTGTTCGTGGGTTTCCAAACCATCGAAAGAAATAAAAATGGAAGTAACCGTGCGGAATTCCCCGTCTCCGCTGAAATTGAGCACTGATTGGGGCAGAAATACGCTGGCAATGTCATCTTTAATTTCCGGTAGTTCCGCAGCTTTGGAGCGCCAGGGCTCTACCGAGCTATGCCCAATGATGCGATAGAAGCCGGTTGCAATTTCTTCCGGTTCGAATGGCGTACGTCGTAATAGTTGGTAAAGTGCTTCATCCAGCACGATGTCCTGGTTTTTGGCCTGGGTTTGGCATTCGGCGCAATTATCAATCGGTGCCCCCCGGAAATAGTACGCTTTGTGCAAATCCCCCACGATGCCCCATTCTACACGCCCCCAGGAAAGTCCAATTTTTAGTCCAATGGTAAAATCGCCAAAACGAGACTCCCGGCTGCTGAAAAACTGGCGAACCTGCAGCGCCGTTTGTATAAATTCGGAAGGTGTAATAGCCGTGTGCCGTGCCGGGAAGATCGCAGTAAAAGCATCTCCGGCAAAGTAAGGTATAAACCCGCCCTTGGCATAGACAATCTGCACCAGCGGCGCGAAGATATCGTTCAGGATATTGGACAGTTGTTCAGCTCCCCGGTTCCCTTTGCCCATCAGCGCCTCGGTAAGCGGCGTAAAGCCCGATAGGTCGATAAACATAGTATAAGCCTGCAACTGACCTCTCAACTTACCCTGGCTATACTGCTCTTGTATAAAATGTGGTATCAGGTTTTTCACAAATCGTGTTGATCATTTCTTCAATAGCCAAACTGAAAATTACGAATTTCCTTCAAAGTATCCGTATTCTAACCGGCTTAAATTACGCTTTGTTCGATGCGTTTATTGCCTTCATCCATTTTTGTCTGTTTGAAAAATCTTAAAGCCTAAATTTGCAACTTTCTGAAAACAGTGCAGTCTTTAGTAAGGTTGAGAGCAGTACAATGACCGATTTTTTTTGAAAAAATGTAATCTTTTTGCCTTTTTAAAGTATATGTTGATATACTCCTATTAATCCCCAAAACAAAACCAGATGAGCAATCAATAATGATCACATTCAGCCTTAGTTGAAACAGAAATCACCCGATGAAAAAACTAACATTCTCTCTGGTAGTGTGCGTATTGGGCTATTTTGCATCAGCTCAATCAATCGACTTTTCCAAGAAAAAAGTTTCGGCACTCCGCACAGACAAAAGTATCACCATTGATGGCGTTTTGAACGAAGATGACTGGCAGACGGCCGGTCTCGCTAATGATTTTATCCAGAATCAACCGGTTTTTGGCGCTGCGCCCGCCCAGCCCACGGAAGTAAAAATTCTTTACGACAACACCGGTTTGTACATTGGAGCTACCCTCCACGATAGCCGGCCCGACAGTATCTTGCAGGAACTTTCACAAAGGGATAACCTCGGCAATACCGACTGGTTTGGTCTTTTTATCGATCCGTACCGGGACGGTATCAATGGTTTTGTATTCGTAGTAACGCCCGCTGGCATTCAGTTTGATGCTAAGGTCTCGGCTTTGTCCAATAATAATGGCAACTGGAACGTGGTACGCGGCGAGGACAAAAACTGGGACGCCGTTTGGGACAGCAAAGCCCGCATCACGCCCAACGGATGGGTGGTCGAAATGAAAATCCCTTACGCTGCGCTCCGCTTTCCAAAAGCAGAAGAGCAAACCTGGCACGTCAATTTTGGCAGGGTCATCCGTCGATATCAGCAACGCAGCTACTGGTCATCGGTCAATCCGCAGCAGGATGGCTTTTTCAACCAGGCCGGCTATATCACTGATATTAAAGACATTAAATCTCCTGTGCGCTTGCAGGCAACACCTTTTGTCGCTGTTTATGGTGAAAGATACCATGATGGCAACGGCGATCCGGCCAATACTTTTGGGCGATCCATCAACGGCGGAATGGACATTAAATATGGTATCAACGATGCCTTTACGCTGGATATGACGCTCATTCCCGACTTTGGCGAAGCACAGTCGGATAATCAGGTGCTCAATCTCTCGCCATTTGAGGTTCGTTTTGATGAAAACCGTCAATTTTTTACAGAAGGAACCGAGTTGTTCAACAAAGGTGGCTTGTTTTATTCCCGGCGTGTCGGTGGGCGCCCCTTGAATTATGGCAATTTAGGGAGCCACCTCCAGGATGGAGAAGAAGTCATCGAGAATCCGCAACAGTCCCAATTATACAACGCCACCAAAATTTCGGGTAGAACTCGTAAAGGTTTGGGCATTGGATTTTTCAATGCTACTTCGGGCAGAACCTATGCTAAGGTGCGCAATTCGGAGGGCATCGAACGGGAAATCCAGACCGATCCAATGACCAATTTCAATGTGTTGGTTTTTGATCAGAATTTAAAAAACAACTCTTATATCACGCTCATTAATACTACCGTACTCCGTGAAGGTGATGCCTATGATGCCAATGTGAGCGGTACGGTTTGGGATATTCGCAACAAAGCCAATTCTTATGCCTTCCGGGGTCAGGCGACTGTTTCGCAAAAATATTTCCGGGATAATACGGAACTCGGTCACCGGCTTACCCTGCGCCTGCACAAAATCAGCGGCAACTGGATCTGGGGTACCGGCTACAATGAAGACAGCGACAAATATGACCCCAATGACCTCGGTTTCCAGCCGATCAACAATCAGCGTTGGGCTTATTCTTTTGTAGAATACAATCAATATAAATCATTCTGGAAATTCAATCGTGGCGGCGCGGGGATCGAGCAAATGTATTCCATGCTGTACAATCCTGCTGTTTATAATAATTATTCCATCAGTTTCTGGAGTTGGGCCGAGGCCAAAAACTTCTGGAATTATAATATCTGGGGCGGTTTCGAGCCGTTTATTACATACGATTATTTCGAGCCGCGTACCGAAGGGCGTTATTATCGCTTCCCCACCAATCGCTGGGTAGGCGGATGGTTTGGCACCGATAGCCGCAAACGTTATCGTTTTAATGGAAACATGAACTACCGCCACTTTAGTGAAGACGGCAGGTACAATCTGAATTTCTTTTTAAATCACCGCTTCCGCGTCAACGACCGGCTTAGTTTTCAACTTGGCACCGGCCATTTTGTGCAGCGTCATGACGTAGGTTTTGTCAATAATTTCACAAATTCCGAAAACGGCAACAATGACATTATTTTTGGAATCCGAGATCGCACTACGGTGGAAGCGATCCTTAGTAGTGCCTACAATTTCAATGAAAATATGACCCTCAACTTCCGCATGCGCCACTATTGGTCAAAAGTGAAATACGACCGTTTTCACCTGTTGAATCAGGACGGCACACTGGGCAGTACCAATTATCAGGACAATCACGACGGCAACTTTGATGCTTTCAATATCGATATGGTGTATCGCTGGCGATTTGCACCGGGTAGCGATATTTTTATCATCTGGAAAAATTCAGTACTCGATTTCGAAGAAAGTTCCGGGGTCACTTATTTCAATAATCTTGACGGGCTCTTCCGAGCACCAAACCTCAATAGCCTCTCTTTAAAAATCATCTATTTCTTGGATTACAACAACGTGGTAAGAACCAGGAACTAAAAAAATCTTTTTTAACCCGACTGTAGGCTGCCCGATGAAAAAAAATCGGGCAGCTTTTTTTATTTTGGGACAAATGCTTTGTCAAATAGTAACAGCCAAATTTATTTGGCATTGAAGTAAAACCAAACAAGTTTGACTGATTCCTATTCTTTCACTTAAACTGCTAATCCATGAGAAACTGGAAACTCTATTGTTTACTTATTATGCTTTTTACCAGCACACTGGTCATTGCTCAAAAAGATGTGACCTACCAGAAACCGCCCAAAGCAATTGCCGATTTAATCGAAGCACCAC
Organism: uncultured Saprospiraceae bacterium; assembly: GCA_964523725.1. Lineage (GTDB taxonomy): Bacteria > Bacteroidota > Bacteroidia > Chitinophagales > Saprospiraceae > JADJNW01. The sequence continues at coordinate 23,041 of CAZGAU010000051.1, read as the reverse complement.
TGACGCCCTCTGTCAGTATTGGGCCAGACCAGGAAACCATGCTCCTGCTTAGTCTGCCAGGTTATCCTTCGATCGAGGAAGTGGCGCAGGAGGAATTGCGTATCGCGGGTGTGCGTATCAATCCGAAAAACAATGCTTCCAGTCGGTCCAGTTATAGCGACGGCATGAAGCTACAATCCATGAGCACCGACAAGGAACGCGCCGTGACCGGCTTGCCCGAAAATGCCCGCATCCAAAACGTGCAGTGGTCGCTCGACGGCAAAAAAATTGCTTTTACAAACAACACCGAAACCGGCGTGGAACTCTGGATGGTAGATGCAACTACTGCCGCAGCAAAAAAATTGACCGATGCCATTATCAATGACGCCATTGGTAGTGCTTTTGAATGGTTACCGGATAATCAAAACTTAATTTACAAATCGATCCTGCCCAATCGTGGCGAGGCTCCCAAAGAAGCCGCTACCCCCAAAGGTCCAGTGGTACAAGCCAACGACGGCAAGGCTGCACCGGTACGTACCTATCAGGATTTGCTGGAAAATCCGCACGATGCCGCTTTGTTTGAATATTACACCACGGCACAATTGATGAAGCTGAATGTTGTCACCGGTCAAAGCACCAAATTCGGGGAGCCGGGCATTATCGCGGGTTTTGATCCGTCACCGGATGGCAATTATCTGCTCATAGTTACCGTGAAAAGACCCTTTTCTTACCTTGTGCCTTACTATCGCTTCCCGGAAGAGGTGGCCATTTTTGATAAAAACGGTAGCAAAGTACATGTCGTAGCTGATATTCCGCTGCTGGAAAATTTGCCGAAAGGCTTTAATGCTGTCCAGGAAGGTCCGCGCAGCTTTACCTGGCGCGCTGATGCTCCGGCAGCATTGTATTGGGTGGAAGCGCAAGACGGCGGCGATCCCAAGAATGAAGTGGAATTCCGCGATAAAATGTTCTACATGGAAGCACCGTTCAAAGGCCAGCCCAAAGAAGGCATCTCTTTCACGCTGCGCTACGGCGGTGTGACCTGGGGCGACGGCAATTTGGCTATGGCTTATGAACGTTGGGTTTCCACGCGTCAGGAAATTACCAGCCAATGGAGCCCGGATAATCCGAAAGGAAGTAAAAAAGTTGTTTTTGACCGCTTGTATGAAGATCGCTATAATGATCCCGGGCGGTTTGAAACCAAGCGTAATCAGTATGGTCGGTACGTGCTGCTCACCGCAAACAAGGGTAAAACCCTCTACCTTACCGGCACAGGTGCTTCTCCGGAGGGTAACCGCCCATTCGTTGATGAATTTGATCTGGCAACTAAAAAAACCAAGCGTTTATGGCGTTCGCAGGCGCCGTATTACGAATTCCCGATTTCCATTCTGGATGCGACCAAAGGCACAGTGCTTACACGCCGCGAATCCAATACCGAGCCGCCAAATTATTTCATCCGCGATTGGAAATCAGACAAATTGCGCCAGCTGACCAATTTTGAAAACCCATACAAGGAACTGGAAGGAATCAATAAGGAACTGGTGAAATACAAGCGCGCCGATGGTATCGAGCTCTCAGGAACGCTTTATTTGCCGAAAGGCTATAATAAGGACAAAGATGGACCGCTCCCGACCTTCATGTGGGCGTACCCGCGCGAGTATAAAACTGCCGATGCTGCAAGCCAGATTACCGGTTCGCCTTATGAATTTACCCGCATCAGCTGGGGCTCACCGCTCTTCTGGGTCACGCAGGGGTATGCTATTTTTGATGGGTTCAGTATGCCGATTCTGGGTGAAGGCGACCAGGAGCCAAATGAGACTTTCGTGATGCAACTACGCCAAAATGCGGATGCCGCAGTGGACAGACTGGTAGAGATGGGCGTCACCGACCGCAACCGAATTGGTGTAGGCGGACACTCCTACGGGGCATTTATGACTGCTAACTTACTGGCACACACTGACTTATTTGCAGCTGGTATTGCACGAAGCGGTGCTTACAACCGCACCCTGACGCCATTTGGTTTCCAAGCGGAAGAACGTACCTATTGGGAAGCACCGGATGTTTACAACACGATGTCACCGTTTATGCATGCCGATCAGATTCAGGAACCGATCCTGCTTATCCACGGTGAAGCAGATAACAATTCCGGAACTTTTCCGATCCAGAGTGAGCGTTTCTACGCGGCATTGAAAGGGCATGGCGCTACTGCCCGTCTGGTGATGTTGCCTGCTGAAAGCCACGGCTATCGTGCCAAAGAATCGATCATGCACATGCTGTATGAAATGAATACTTGGCTGGATAAACATGTAAAGAATAATGGAAAAGCCGGCAATGTAAAGCCGTAATGATATAATTACACAATGAGTAGGTGAAATGAATTCACCTACTCATGTTTTTATTTCATAAATACCTGCCTTTTCTGCCTTGCAGCATAGATACTTCAGCGCATTTCAGACCATGTAAATGTCGCTATAATAATTTCCAGACTTTTTACTTAAAACGGCGTTGAGTTAAATAGCTAAGCAGAATGGGGGGATTGAACTTAGACTACCTCGGCTCGTGCAGAAATTCACTCACGGCTTCCACTGCATTATTCAGTTTGTCATAATCCAAATAATAATGGATGAATTTGCCGTCGCGTTGCGTTTGCACCAGCCCGGCCATCCGCAGGATGCGCAGATGCTGCGAAGTGATGGATTGTTCCAGCTTGAGATTGTTGTAGATCTTGTTGACGTTGATCATTTCATTCTGGTCAATAAACTCCAGAATTTTCAAGCGGAGCGGGTGCGCTACAGCTCTTAGAATCTCTGAGGAAACTTGTAATTTCTCATGATTAATGTTAACCTTAGCCTTTCTCATAGTTTTTCAGTGTTGTGTAGTTTCTAAATATAATTGGCAAATATGCGTTTTTTATTCATTTTTTCAAAGCTGTAAATGAAAGTCATTACTGCGAGATAGGCTACTCACAGTAAAGCAGATATTTGCCTCTCAAAGCTCGGGGGGAATGGAAAAAAAGCTGTGGAAGTAATCCTCCTCTCACAGCTTTTTCCAGGTTATGGTGAAGTTACAAAAAATTCAATATTACGAAGTAAAATTAAGCCGCTAATTCTTCAACGAGCCGCGAAATTTGAGCCAAACGGTCCTTATCCAGCGAATAATTGATGAATTTGCCCTGGCGTTCGGTGATAACGACACCCGCACGGCGCAAGATCGCCAGGTGCTGAGATGCTACCGATTGCTCCAGGCGCAACTTAATGTAAATATCTGTAACTGTCATGCTGCCATGCTCTTCCAGCAGGTCAATGATACGCTGGCGGAGCTTGTGATTAATGGCACGCAGCACGAGTACAGCTTTGCGCAATTCAGCGTAATCGAGCTGAATGTTGGTTTTCCCTTTTTTCAGGGTGATGGATTCATTTTTTTGCTTTCTCATAATGATGTTGTTTAGTGAACTTTGTGAAAAGAACGTTTCAAATATCATACCAATTTTTGGAACGCTCTATCGGTTTTTATTCTGCGTAAATTTTTGTAATTTAAGCAAAAGTAAGAAAATATTTACAAAATTAAAATATGTGAGATATAAACGCAAGTTTATTCTTCAAATTGTTCTGGCTCCTCCAACAAATCAAAAATTTCGTCCAATTCATCGAAAGATTTGTAGCCGGTTTTCTCTTCTGCCCCTCCTTTGACGCACAAACCGAGCGGTTGTAACACATGTAAAAAATCATTTAACATTTCTTTCTGAAAATCTATACAAAACATAACAGGAAAACGTTCACACCAACTGCGCAATTGTGCTGTTGAAAACATTTCACTTTTTTGCAAATCCGCCCAAGTCACGCCGTTTTTAGCAAAATCAAGTATAAATATTTGTACCCAGGGCTGAAACAATTCCAGTTGCTCGGTGATCTGCTCCGAGGTCGTTTCCTTTTCAATGATAATTTCCTTCATTACCGGCACCGACGATTGCAGATCAACTAGGGTTTCCAGATCAGTGAACATGCCCACCTGTAATGCGTCCAGCTGTAATTGCTCCGTCAGTTGCCGGATTTCCGCCGCCGATGCCATGCCAAATTCCCCGACAAATTTTACGCTGTCCACCCACTCTTTGATGGCGCTCATCATTTGGGGCTGTATGTAAGTCTCCGAACCGGAATTAAAATCAAAACTCAGCCACGCCACTTCGCGGGCTGCGAAGTAACGGGCATCGGTAAGATTAGTGATGGGACCGGCTTTAACAATCGTTTTTAGCATTGGAATAAGAAAAATTTATATTTTGTAATGCGCAAAAGTAACAATTATGGCAGAGGAAAGCTACTTTGATCTGGTTTTCGAGGTCACCCGAAAAGTACCCCGCGGCCGCGTGACCACTTATGGCGCCATTGCCGACTATCTGGCGCTGGGCTCCGCGCGTATGGTGGGCTGGGCTTTGCATCAGGTAAAATGGGAAGACGGCGTTCCGGCGCATCGGGTGGTCAATCGTAAGGGCGAGCTCAGCGGCCGGCACCATTTTAATCCGCCTTCCCGCATGCAGGAACTACTGGAGCAAGAGGGCGTCGTAGTGGAAGATGACCGGGTCA
>CAZGAU010000051.1:0-18385 GCA_964523725.1 uncultured Saprospiraceae bacterium | reverse complement strand
TTTTAATAAGTGTATTTTTCTTATTTGCGACAAGCTTACTAACGGCGCAGTCTTCACCTTTGGGTACGTGGAAAACGATTGACGATAAAACGGGTGAAGCCAAATCGCACGTGGAGATTTATGAAAAAGAAGGGAAATTTTACGGCAAGATCAGTAAATTGCTAAGAAAACCCGCTGACACAGTGTGCGAAGAATGCCCAGGCAAAAAGAAAAACAAACCCCTCGTCGGCATGGTCATTCTTGATGGTCTGGAGTCCTACAAAGACTACTGGCGCAATGGGACCATTCTCGACCCCGAAAGCGGTAGCGAATATGGGTGCAGCATCTGGTTTGAAAACAGCAACAAAAATGAGCTGAAAGTACGCGGCAAACACTGGACCGGGCTCTATCGTACACAGACCTGGTATCGAGTGGATTAGGGTTTTGTTGGTTATTGGTTATTTAGTTCAATCGGGCACCTAATTAACCATTAACAAGTTCCCAAATATCCCTTTTCAAAAAAAGTAAAACTTAAACAATAATTAACACAGCAAAATAGTTTATTCAATGAGTCTTATGGGAATATGATTATCAAATCAAACAAATGCTTATGCAGCAACCATTTACACCTGATCACTTACTCCGCTACATTTACAAAGAAACTTCTGCCGCTGAAACGATTGCAATTGATGCAGCCCTGAACCAGGACGATGAGTTGTGGGCAGCTTACGAATCATTGCACGACGGTTATCGCCAGCTGCCAAAGGTGAAATTCAGCCCTTCCAGAAAGGCAATCCAGAATATCTTGGCATACAGCGAACGCTCAGCAGTAGAAAAACAAGCTTGATGTAAATGTTAAAAATTTGAAATGCGAGGTTTGAAATTTCTCTCGTTTCAAATTAAAAGCCCTTGATGGAGCACAACTCCGTTAAGGGCTTTGTCGTTCCTCTCAGGAATAATTTTTGTATAAAATCTCGGTTTATTTTTGCAATATGAAAACGAACGGTCTCAGCTTATTCTTCAGCGTATTTGTCATCATTCTGATAGCTGCCTGCGGCGGAAAAAACACAGAAAATAACAGCGAAACCATTGCCACAACCGGCGATCCGGCAATTGATGAACTCAGCCGAAAAATTGAAGCCAATCCCGAAAATTCCTCGCTTTATGCTGCACGCGCGGGGCTTTTCTATGAAAAAGGCGGCTACGATGAAGCTATTGCCGACCTGCAAAAGGCGCTGTCTATGGATTCTACGAATGTGGAATACCTCCATGTTCTGGCTGATGTTTATCTCGACTATTACCAGTCGCGCAATGCGCTGGAAACCATGCAGAAAACCGCCACGCTTTACCCCGAGCGCATTCCTACTTTGCTGAAATTGAGTGAGTTTCAGCTGATTTTAAAAAAACATGAAGAATCCATGCGCACAATCGATCGCATTCTGCGGCTTGATCCTCAAAATGCGGATGCGTATCAACTTTTTGGCTTGAATTTCAAAGAAACCGGTGATACAATCCGCGCCATCAACAGTTTTCAAAAATCGGTTGAACTCAACCCCGATCTGATTGATTCCTGGATCAACCTGGGGCAGCTGCACGCAGCTATTGGCAGCAAAATGGCGGCTCGCTTTTTCGATAATGCCATTCTGATCGCCCCCAACAACACCGAAGCACTCCACGCTAAAGCTGATTATCTCCAGGATCAAAACGACCTAACCGGTGCGATTGATTTGTATAAAAAAATCGTGATCATCGACCCGCAGTACGAAGAAGCACACTTCAATGCAGGTTTGCTCTACCTCGATCTGGATTCCATCCCTCAGGCTTATCAGCAGTTTGATCTCGCGGTAAAGGTAAACCCGACTTTTGTGCAGGGGTACTTTTATCGAGGTGTTGCTGCAGCGTTTAAAGGGAATACAGCTCAAGCCAAAGCCGATTATCAGCAGGCTTTAAAATTGGCGCCCGATTACACTCAAGCACAAGAAGCACTAAAACAACTAGAATAAAAACGGCGAGAACAGCCCCATCTACCGCAGATCATATAATTTAAAAAAAATAGCAAAACAAGCGTGTTCACCCTTGCATTGATAAAAATTTATATGCATATTTGCACGATCCCTTTGCTTATATACAGATTTACTCAATTCTTTTGCATTCTGCAACACAAAAATAAAATAATTACCTCCCTTACACAATCAACAGAGCGCTCTCTTCTGGGAATGACATCAGTACAGAGGCGCCGGTTTTGATATTTCGAGTATTCGAAAAAATTCCCCCATTTCAAGATTTTTCACATTGGCTATTTACACCCGATCTGTTTTACTGATCGATTTTCAGGCTGTAATTTCATTTTCATTATTCATATTAACGAAACACTTTATTTATCATGAGACCCAAACATTATCTCAGTATGCTAGCCATGATCGTATTGTACGGTCCGCTATTTAGCCAGACAGATGTTTCTCCCAACTACCTGGATCGAGCGCAGCTATTCGAAGGCCAGGCCCAGGAGTTTACAGAAAGAGGAAACGCCCTCAGCATTGTCGGAAAAAGTTATGTTTCACTGATCGACAAAATTTTTTCGGAAAGCAATATTACAATTGAGGGCGCCAACAACCGGGAAACCCGCAAAAGACAAAACCAGGTGGACTGGATGAAAAATGTCGCGCCCTTGTTTGTGAGTGCCACAGAAAACAAAAAGGAGTTAAATCAAAAAATCAGCGCCTGTGTCCAGGAATTTGGGGAAACATTCGGGCTTTCCAAGGAGCACCAAAACAGCCTTGAGAAACATTTAGCCGGGTATGCAGATGCATATAATAAATACACAGCCGCCTATTATGAACTTTTGCGAGGCTTAAATAACGGCAAAATCCCGGCGCCAGCACTGCCACCTCCACCGCCACCGGTTCAGCAACATCACCGTCATTGATAAGGGATTGTGTAAAACAAAAAACACTATGAAATGAATATGCTCAAAAAGTCTGTTTATTACAAGGTCATTGCGGTTTTATTTACCGGATGGTGCATTTCTTTACAACTTGATAATAACGTCCAGGCTCAAGTGGCGAATGTCACGATCGACATCCCGGCGCCGCACGGCGGGGATTTTGGACTCGTTGCTGGTGGATTTGCCTTTCAAAGTCGCACCCGCGATACAGAAAAAGGCTTCAAACCGGATGGTAATGTAGGCGTATCCGTTGGCTTGGGCGACTCCAGAAAACTGGTAGGAGTCACGCTCGGCGCCAATATTTTCGGACTTTCCAATAGCGTAGGCGAGGGTGATAATTTCGGTTCGGGTTCACTTGATGTGCAATTGAACCGAGCCATCAATGATTATATTTACGTGGGCGCCGGCGCGCGAAGTTTAACTAATTGGAAGAGCCCCGAGCCCCGTGCCCGAAACTTGCGCTCTTATTTTGTAACCAGCAATTTTATTATTCCGATTCACCGCAGGTATGATGAGCCTTTCAGCCTCTTTTTTATCACAGCTGGCATTGGGAATGGCGTTTTCCGGCTGGACCGTGATTTTAGCCTGACCGATAGTGGAAAATTCAATGTGTTTGGAAGTATGGCGCTTCAGGTTTTCCGGGGCGGAAATGTGATCCTGGAATGGAACGGCTATGAGATCAACGCCGGCATGTCGATTTATCCTTTCAAAAAACTACCATCTTTGGGCGGAACCTTTGCCATTACTGATATTACAGAGGAAAGACCACGATTTGTTTGCTCGATGGGTTATTCCTTTCGAATGGTCAGATGATCAGCCAGCAATCCGCTCAAGTTTTTAGCATAAAAAAAGCCATCAACGTAAATCGCGTTGATGGCTTTGTATGTTCAAAATCGAAGGATGATCAAGTCTTTACGGTAAAGAAAACCAGAGCTCGTAAGTATGGAAATCCGCATTGTTGCCGCCGATTTTGTCCAGGGCTTCCCGGTTCCAAACGTATTCAGAATTATAACGCGGCCGCAGGCGATACACAGGCTTGCCGCCATTATCCAGGTATAATGTTGCCGGAAGCTGGAAGCCCGGGTATACCTCGGAGCTGTAGTGATACCTGCGCATATCTACCCAGGTTTCCAGAGCGCCGTGCACCCAAAGGGCAATGTACTTTTGCAACATGATATCACTTAGCTTCAAACTCGCTGCGTTTTGAGGCACAGCAGCGCTGGCCAGGTAAGTATTTTGGTCAGCCACTGATACCTTGGTGAAATCCATATGCGCGCGAATGCCCTTAAGGAATGCATCATAAGCCATGGCCTTGTCTCCTTTAATAAAAGCTGCTTCTGCTTTCATAAACTGAAGCTCGAAGTACGTCACCAGGAAATGATCTGCTTTATCGGTGAAAATATATTTACCGGGGATGCTGGCAGCATTTGTTACGGTAGGTGCTACGCCCCACAGCAAAGGAATGCGGGTAGGATCGTTGTTGACGTTGGTCGGATCCCCGACCGTTGGCACAACACCCCGATACACACCATCCGGAGAGGCGCTCAGCATCAACGGAAGACGAGGGTCAGCAACGCCGCTGAACGTCGTACCATCCAAAAGCCCTACAATAAAGGTTGATTGCCGGTAAGAGCGAAGGTTATTCCGGGTTGCACCCAAAAAGTTACCGTCAGCACTGCTGGTTCCAGCGTGAGGAATATTGAAATTATCGGCGTTGGATGCAAAAGATTTATCCACGTACTCAATCACCTTATCCGGATTGTAGCTGGCTTTATTACTGATATGATGCGCATTGCGAGCGAGAACGGCATACACAAACTTTGTCCACTTGGCGCGATCACCTTTATAAACAAGATCTCCACGGGCCAAACCGGCTTGACTTACGCCACCGTCATTGCGAGCCAAATCTTTGAGTGCATCTTCGCACAGGCGTTGTACTTCTGCGTAAATTTTATCCTGGGTATCGTACTCAAACACATAGCGGTTGGGCTCCCAGGCTTGCGACAGGATCATTTCACCGTTCACATCGGTCGTGCTTTGCCAGCTCCAGGCGCGGATCGCCTTGGCTACACCCACGTAATCCCATTGACCTTTGGCTTCTGCCTGCTCAATAATCAGATCCACATTTTTTCCGATCGACCAATAATGAGAACGCCACTTTTCACCGCCGGCGTCACTGCCAGGCACATAACCATGCTGATCCCACACGTTATTCCGGGCAATCCAGTTCCAGTTTTGAACGTATTGTCCGACATAGCGGGTATCAAAAACTTCACCTCTGGACATTTGTGAAAAAATAGGAGGTAACAGCGCAAAGCCTTCTGCCACCTGCGGATTGCTGGGGTCAAAATTGACGTCCAGGAAATCTTCGCAACTGCTGAAAAAAACGAGCAGCACCGCGAATATGGAAGGCATTAATAATTTATGTTTCATGTCTTTTGAATTTAAAGTTTAAAAGGATACCGAAAGTCCGGCCGAGAACGTACGCGGCAGCGACAGTTTACCAAAGTCCATACCAAATCCGCCGGCGCCACCGGTGGCCGGGCTGGTGGTACTCACGTAAGGATCCGCTCCGGTGTAATTGGTAGAGAGGAACAAATCGGTTCCGTTCACAAATATGCTCAGATCCTTGATTACCTTATCACGGCCAAGCCAGTTGCCCGTGACGTAATAGGTCAGCGTTACATCGCGGAGGCGCACCCAGTTGATGTCTCTTTCCACAAATTCTTCAGGCTGAAGCACTGTGATGTAATACAACTCATTTTCGCTGGGCGTAATGCGAATATCATTGGGCGTTGGATTGGTCTCCTCACTGCCATCCTTTAGTACACCAGGGAATACAAAAGGCTCGTCGCGGTTCAGTGTACGCTTGCTCAATCCGACCTGAGTCAGGTAATATTCATTCCCGTTGAAAACATCACCCCCTTTGCGAATGTCGAGCAGGAAGGAAAGAGTCAACTTGTTGAACACCCTGAATTCATTGACCAGACCAATCACAAAATCCGGATTGCGATCACCGATCGGGAGGAAGTTGGCATTGCGCAGCGGATAGCCGGTATTCGGATCAATTAGAATATCACCTCTGCTGTTGCGCAGATAACTCCAGCCGCCGATTGCCGTAGCAGAACCGGCGCCTCGATTATTCAGTCCAGGATAAAACAGGTTTGCCGGGTTGTTAAATCTGCTCGCCAGAATATCCGCAGGCGAGAACACACTTGCGCGAGCATTGCCAATAGCCCAGGTATCCGAGTCATAATACTCACTTACTTCTGCGGGCAAACTCAGCACTTCGGTTTGGTATTTGGTAAAGTTGGCAGAAATATTCCAATTGAGGTTTTTACTGCTAACCGGCTTTAAGCCCAGTTGCACTTCTACCCCTTTGGTATTCAATTCGCCGCCATTCAACAAGCCAAAAATAAAGCCCGTACCGTAGCTCAAACGCTGCGTAACGATCTGATCGCTAATGGTTTTTGAAAAGATGGCCACATCCAGCGAAACTCGTCCTTTGTAGAAACTCAGATCGGTACCAAATTCATAACTTTCTACTCTTTCTGGTTTCAAGGCTGGATTATCCCCAAAGAAATCGTAGAGGAATCCGCCACCGGTAGAGGTTTGTGGAACCAGGCGCGCGCGAATGCGGTACGGCGGTGCAGGGTTACCCACCTGCGCATAAGAGAAGCGGAGCTTACCAAAGTCGAGGATACCGAGATTATCCCGGATCGCGGGTAAATCCGAGAAAACAAAAGTCAAGCCTGCAGATGGATAGAAATAAGAACGATTTGCGACAGGTAATGTGGAAGACCAGTCGTTTCTGCCGGTCAGGTTAAGAATCAGGTAATTGTTGAAGTTCAGTTCTGCTTTGGCAAAAGCGCCGGCCAGGCGGCTTCTGGTCAGAATCGTCTTGTTGCGCTGTGTGGAAGGGTCAGTGTTATTGATACTATTGAAATCGGGCAGATAAACTTTTTCACCATACACCGAAGTCACTTCATTGCGACGGTCATCCAGTGAGGTTCCAAGAATCAGAGAGCCTTTCAGTGTACCTTCGCTCTTTTTGAAAGAGGTATAAATAATAGTATTCAGGATTTTACCCACATCGGTATAATTCTCCGTCCAACCCTGGCGCGGGAAGCCCACATTTGATTCCGGATGGAAAAAGCGGTTGGCATTGGTGGTGTAAATGTCCGCCCCGAACCGTCCTGTGACAGTCCACCAGGGTAAAATAGTTGCGTCCAGTGCTACGTTGCCAATCGTGCGGTCGGTTTGTTCTACCCGGGCATTTTTATATACATTAAAATACGGATTATCATTATCTGAACCCGGCGTGGCATTTGGCAAGGTCAGCCGGCGGGTACCTGCATCGGTGAGGTACTGGCTCATATCCTGATCGGAAGGATAACGCAAAGACGCGGTCAGGTAACCTTGCGCACCACCCGGAGGTAGCGTATTATTATTCCGGGAATAGCTGAAACGCGTAGAAGCATTCAGCCAGGGAAGCAATTGCGCATCGCTGCTCAGGGCTGCGTTGATCTGTTCGTATGAGTTGGTTGGGATAACCCCATCTGTCTTTAAGTAAGCACTCGACAAACGATAGGTAATTTTTTCAGAGCCACCCTCGAAAGAGAGGTCGTGGCGCATGTTGTTACCTGCTTGAAAGAAATTGTCGATATTATTGTAAAATGTAGTGCCGGCAGGGTATTTCGGGCCAAAGAAGTCAGGATCATTAGGTTCTTCGACGCCATTTCTACCCCGGGCGTACACCTGCTGGATCTCAGGAAATAAATAGACATCCGAGACAGCAAAACGGGTTTTGTAGTTCAATCTGCCAATACCCGCTTTACCCTTGCGGGTGGTGATCAGAATAACGCCGTTCGCACCTTCATTACCATACAGTGCAGCTGCTTCAGGTCCCTTAAGTACTGTAATATTCTCGATATCATTCGGGTTGATTTCAGCGAGGCGGCTACCGATATCGTCGCGGTTGTTATTCACGTTGCCGTTGACACCGGCGCCATCCGAGTAAAGGTTGTGTTGATTAAACGTACTGCTGTTCACCGGCAGCCCATCCAGAACAATCAACGGCTGGTTGCTGCTTCCAATGGAGTTCACGCCACGGAGATTGATATTCACCGATCCCCCGGCCAAACCGCTGGTTGGCGTCAATGTCAAGCCGGTCACACGTCCTTGCAGGGAAAGAAAAGCATTGTCCCGCTGAGTACTTTGCAAATCCTCACCTTTGACGGATTGGGTAGAATAACTCAGTTTTCGTCGATCTTCCTTGATCCCAAGCGCTGTAACCACCGTTTCGGCTAACTGGTAGGCTGTTTCGGTCATTGTGAGATCAATGTTAGTCTGGGCCCCAACGGTAATCGTTTGAGCGTCCATTCCGATCATAGAAAATACCAGCTCCTGTCCTTGCTGAGCAGAAATACTGTACGTGCCGTCAATATCTGTAATCGATCCCTGGCTAGTGCCTTTCACGGACACGGTAACTCCGGCCAGAGGCGCCCCGCTCCCATCGCGAACGGTGCCGGTAATGCGCTGCTGGGCATAAGTTGTAGCTAAACAACCTGCCATAAGCATGAATGTGAGGATAGGGTATTTGCATTGCCCTATCACTCTTTTGGTAAAGCAAAAGATCATAATGTAAATGGTTTGTTTATAGAATCTTGTTTATTCTCTTATGTAAGAACTTCAGATACTATTCACACACAATATTGATTGGACTTGAAATGCGCTGTAAGCTTGCGAAAAATGCTTTAGGTAGGTTGGAATTGTTTCTGGATGTTTAGGAGTCATCATTTTCCATGAAAGCAGGCAAAATCCTCTTGCCCAAAGCCTTATGAGCTTCGGAGTCGAAGGAAATTCCGTCAAGGCGAGGGCCGGCTGTCATCATGTTATCCAGTGAGTGTTAAATACGCTCCTAAAATTAGGAAAAATCCTGATTGAATGGATGAAAAATCCTGCTGTTTTCGAAATGCCCGCCTAATAATTTTATGAAAAAGGAAAGAAAACGAATCTTTTGCCGTGGAGTGGAGGATCCAAATCTACGATTTACGATGCGTTGGTAGCTTTGCTGCGCCCCTGGCGATGCCGCAACAATCGACCCATGTCTTGCGTAGAACCAACATAATAGCGATCAATCCTGGAACTGTAAAGAATATAAACTGTGTAAATCATACCAAAACAAAAAAGCCCTCAACATCAGCGTTGAAGGCTCTCTTTCGTGGGTAGTATAGGATTCGAACCTATGACCCCCTGCTTGTAAGGCAGGTGCTCTAAACCAGCTGAGCTAACCACCCGTGTATTAAGATTGCCTTACTTTCAAAGGCGAGTGCAAATATATGGCGGTATTTGATAGTGCGCAATAGTTAGGCGAAAAAAAATTCAAAAATTTATCCCTGATCGCATCCTGTTTTTCGTTATACTTTCGTCAAAACACTGTTAAATCGCTATTTTTATTGAATAAAACCCATCTCAAGTGCCATGAATAAATTTTTCAAACGATTCCTGATTTTTTTATTGATCCTGGTTGGAGTAATTACGCTTACTTGGATAGTTGTCGCCTCCATGTTTGAAAAACAGGTCGGTCAAAAACTGGTTACGGAAATCAATAAGCAGCTTACAACAGAGTTAATTGTGCAGGAATTTGACCTTTCGGCGATCCGAACCTTCCCGAAAATTGCGGCGAACCTTCAGGGCGTGATTTTAAAAGACAGTCGTGGCGGCGTACTGATGGAAGCGGATGAGTTGTCTTTTCGATTTGGGTTTCTTAGTCTTTTTGGCTCCAGCCTGAATGTAGAATCTGTGGTCTTGCGCGATGGCGCTGTGAATGTGCAAATTGACAGCCGCGGAAATGGAAATTATGATATATTCAAAGAATCGGAAACAACAACAGATGAAGCTCCGACCGATAGTGGCGAAGGTACCCGTATTGACCTGAAAAAGGCGCAGTTGAAAAATATGGAACTGATCTTCCAGGATGAAAGCACAGACCAAACGGTACTTTCAAATGTAAAAGACGCCACTTTCGCCGGACAGTTTTCCAGCAAAAAATTTATCCTAAAGAGCAAGGCGGCAATACAATCGAGTTTTGTGGAAATGGAAGGCGTGCGCTACCTTGTCGGTCAAAATATTGGCTATGATGCGGATTTACTGGTCAATCTAAACGAAGATTTATATGATTTGCAAAAAGTGAAAGTTACGCTTGGTACGAATGTTTTTGAGGTAGATGGCACTTTTGAAACCTGGGAAGATGGACCTTACTTTGATCTGTTTTTCACCTGTACCGAAGGCAATGTCTCTTCGCTGATTGCTTTGCTACCTGCACAGTATTTGGAATACTTGGGTGACTTCACCAGCCGGGGCGATTTTGTGTTTAAAGCCGCCGTCAAGGGGCAATCCACCACACGCCTGAGTCCGGAGATTCGCGCCGAGATCAGCCTGCAAAACGGCCGCATCGAAAGCCCACGCATGCGCGACCCGCTCAAAGATGTATCTTTTACAGCCAAATTTACAAACGGAAAATATCGTGCAGATGACAGCTCTGTTTTTGCCATTGAAAACCTGAAAGGCTATTTCAACCGGGAATTGTTTGAAATGCAATTGCGTGTGGAAAATCTCGACGATCCAAGAATCGATTTTCTGGCGGATGGCGCAGTGCCTATGAAATCCTTGTACGGCTTATTCAACAATCCCAAAATCACCGACGGAAGCGGCGAAATTGAAGTAAAGCGGCTGATACTCAAAGGCCGCTATGAGGATATGAAATCTACCCGCACCATGAGCCGGGTGCAGGCCGAAGGCGAGCTGGAGTTTGACGATGTTGCCCTGACTATAAACGAAGAAAAAATGATCATTGATCGTGGCAGGTTGTTGCTGAACGGCGATACGCTCACGGTCCCTGATTTTGTGCTAAACGGCGCGGGCAGCGACATCACTTTTAAAGGACTGGCGGTAGATGTAATACCGGTCTTATTTGCCGATTCGACGAATGCGAGTCAGGCTGAATTGCAATTTCAAGCAGAGTTGCTGTCCAAAAACCTCGATATCGATCGCCTGATGCATTTATCAATGCTCACCGAAGAAGAGCAAAAAGCCGATACGCTTACCGTCGATTCGCTCAAAACCGAGCAGATTGAAAAGCGCCAGCAGTTTACTCAGTTTTTAAAAGGAACCTTCGATGCCAGAATTGATAATTATAATTACAACAAGATCGAAGGCAGTAGTTTTATCGGAAAACTGGAATTCAATAACAACGAAATGGTGGTCAGCGGTAATACCAAAGCTATGAAAGGCAATTTCGACCTGGATGGGCAGGTTTATTTTGAAAAGGCGCCGAGGCTCACTGCCAAGCTGATTTGTAACAATATCAATGCGACCGAATTTTTCAGGCAGGCAGAAGATTTCGGGCAGGACGTTCTCACCTATAATAACGTGAGCGGCACGCTGAACGCCAAAATCGCGATTTACGCCTATTGGAACGAAGAAGGGGATTTCCAATACGATAAGCTGCGTGTGCTCGCCGGACTGGGCATTCAGGATGGGCGTTTGAAAGATTTTAAAATGCTGGAGCAGTTCTCCACTTATGTAAAAATGCGCGACCTGATGGACATTCGCTTTGCCAGCCTGGAAAACTATCTGGAAATTTCTAATCGGAAATTATACCTGCCGGTTATGTTCATTCAAAGCAACGCGATGAACCTGACGGTGAGCGGAGAACATACTTTTGATAATGTAATGGATTACAGTATGAAAGTGAATGCCGGACAAGTGGTGGCTAATCGTTTTAAAACCTCCAGCACCGAGCCGCAGCCCGCAAGACGCAACGGCTGGTTCAATCTCTATTATAATATTTCTGGTACGGTGGACGATTACAAGGTGGAATCCGCGAAAAAAGAAGTGAAGCAGGACTTTCTTTTCAGCGAACGCCGAAAAGAAAATGTACGTCGAGCCCTAGAACAGGAATTTGGCAACATGACACTCATCCAGGAGCCCCGGGAATGGCAGGACGTGGACTACCTTGACATGGAAATTGAAGGTGGCGCAGGCATTAATCAATGAATTGTCGCACGACTGCCTCCGCCAACTGGTCTGCAGCAGGTGGATGAAGTCTGAACCACATTTCGGGTTCGATCACTTCCAGCTCGGATAGCGCCAATTGGTCTTCGTTATCCCAAATCACGTCCACACGGGCGTAGAGCGGCACCGGATCACAGGCGGCTACTGCGCTTTCCGCGAATTCGATTTCTTCCAGAGTTGGTGAATATTCATGCACCGTACCGCCAAAATCATCCTGCACCCGGAAGTCGCCGGGTTTGGCTTTTTTCAACACGGCATGGCTAAACTTGCCGCCGATCACCATCAGCGCAACTTCGCCTTTGACTGGGATATTGTGCAAAAATGGTTGTAGCATCATATCCTCTTGCGCGATCAATTCCTGAAAAATGACTTCATACTCCGACAAGTTCTTCAAATTCAGCCGATAAGTATGCCGCCCCGCCCCGGAAACCGTGGGTTTCAGCACCGTTTCAGTCCAACCATTGACTTTGTGCAAATCCGTTAAAGTCGCCTGATCTCCTCGATGAATATATACCGTAGGCGGAATGCAGACGCCCCGCTGTTGTAAATCAAGCAGATAGTGTTTATCCATATTCCAGCGCACCTGCGGCACGGAATTGATCGCACGGGTACTGGATTCCAGCGTATTCAGCCAGGATTTGAACTTGGCGAAGTAATTGAAATAATCCCAGGTCGTTCTGAAAAGCGCCAGTTTGGTGCATGACCAGTCAAAATCAGGCGTCGCCCAATCCAGGCGGGTGACACGCAATCCGCGGCGTTCCAAGGCTTCCTGCACGAGCCGGTCTTCGGTGAGTATATTTTGAACGTACCAGTCAATTTTTGCGGGTCGTTCGTAACGTGATTCGGTGAGGAGGATGACGTCGTATTGTTTCATGGCGCAAACTTAATACCTATCACTCATACTTCACAGTCACATTCTTTGCCTCCGTAAAAAAGCGCAGCGCCTCGAAGCCGCCCTCCCGCCCGACGCCGGAGTTTTTCACCCCGCCAAAGGGCGTGCGCAGATCGCGGAGCATCCAGCAATTGATCCAGACAATGCCCGCCTGAAGCTGCTCGGCAACACGATTCGCTTTGGAAATATCCTGCGTCCAAACAGTGCTGGCGAGTCCGTAGCCGGTGTCATTGGCAAGTTGAATCGCTTCTTCTTCGGTGTCAAATGGCTGAATGGTGACCACCGGCCCGAAGATTTCTTCCTGGTTTGTTCTACAACTAATTGGTAAGCCTTCGATCACTGCTGGCGTAAGGAAATAGCCATTGGCATTGTCGCCGTCAAGCTGAAGCTGCTCGCCGCCGCAAAGGATTGTACCGCCTTCTTCCATTGCTAAATCCAGATAAGCTTGCACTTTTTCCAAATGTTGCAGGGAGACCAAAGCCCCGAGGTCATTTTTTTCATCCAAAGGGTTTCCCGTTTTTAAAGCTTGGGTTCGTTGGATCAATTCATCGCGGAAGCGTCCGTAGAGTGGGCGTTGCACATACACACGCGAGCCGCAGAGACAGATTTGGCCGTTATTCGCAAAGGAAGAGCGCACCGTCGTTGCTACTGCTTGTTCAAAATCACAATCCGCGAAGATGAGGTTCGGGTTTTTACCACCCAATTCCAGCGAGAGTTTTTTAAACATCGGCGCCGCGACCGATGCAATATTTCTACCTGTGACGGTGCCACCGGTGAATGAAATCGCTTTGATTTTGGGATGTTCCACAATCGCCTGACCCGCTTTGCCGCCCAAGCCGTGCACGATGTTCAGCACGCCTTTAGGGAGCCCGGCTTCAATGCAAATTTGCGCCAGCATAAAAGCAGTCATCGGCGTCAATTCAGAAGGTTTTGCCACCACGCAATTGCCTGCCGCCAGCGCCGGCGCGATTTTCCAGGTAAAAAGATACAAAGGCAGATTCCAGGGTGAAATGCAGCCCACCACGCCGATAGGTTGACGCAGGGTGTAATTGATCGCCTGATGTTCCATATGGAAGGCTTCAGCGCCAAACTGGGTGATTGCATTGGCAAAAAAACGGAAGTTCGCCTGAGCACGCGGGATATCCACAGTGCGGGAAGTGGAGATGGTTTTTCCTGAATCCGTAGTTTCGGCTTGCGCCAAATCTTCAAGTTTAGCTTCAATCAGATCGGCGATACGCATTAAAATCCGTGAGCGCGTTTCAATGCCGCAGCTCGACCACTGCGGAAAAGCTAGTTCTGCTGCATCTGCTGCTAACTGTACGTCGCGATGATCGGAATTGGGAATGTAAGAATACACCTTGCCCGTGGCGGGGTTAACATTGTTCAGGTATTCGCCGGAAAGAGGCGGTACGAGTGCGCCGTCGATGAAGTTCTTGATTTGCATGACATTTAAAGTTGAGCGCGTTGAATGAATTGAGGAGGTTGAGCGTGCTAAACTTTCTAAAATCGTCTTCACCTCCTTAACTTTTACAACGTTCCATTATTTTCCCGATATACGACTGCCGTGATGACTTGTCCAACTGCTTTCAGTGTCCGTTTGTCAATCACATCTAAGTTATCGTTATGCGTGTGCCAATAAGCGCCGAAGCCAGACTCCGTTTCTGTCGAACGATTGATAATATTAATCATCGGAATGCCCGCGATGGTATTCACAAAATAATGATCATCAGTGATACCGCCACCCTGCTGGCGCAGGAAATAATTACTGTAACCCATATTTTCGGCGAGTTGCCAGACTTTTAACACAACCCCCGGCGCAAATTGCTGGGAATACTGCTCCACCGGAAACTGTGCACCTTTAGACCCTACCATATCGAGCAGAATACCGTATTGCGGTTTATAATTGCCCGTATGAATATTTCTTGACCAATACTGTGCTCCCAGGCACCAGGTGGTTACCGAATTTGGATCGTCTGTACCGCTTTGGCCCAGGTCTTCCGCATCAAACAGAATGATGTCCACGCCAATGTCTATGGGGTTTTGCTGTAACTGGCGAGCAATTTCCAGCAGCACTGCCGTACCGCTGCCGCCATCATCCGCGCCGAGAATGGGTTCATTTTTGCGTTCAGTACTCAAGGGTGAATCTGCCGCATGACGGGAATCCCAGTGCGCCGCCAGCAGAATTCTCTTGCCCACCTGCGGATTGAATTGTGCAATAATATTGGTAGCAGGAAGGGTAGCCCCGTAGTAGGTCTTTGCCTGAAAATTTTGTTCGATGACTTCCGCACCGTAAGATTTGAATTTGCCGACTAACCATTCTTTGCAAGCCTGATGACTTTCCGAGCCTGGCACGCGGGGGCCAAATGCCACTTGCTGAGCCACAAACGCATACGCTGAATCGCGGTCAAACCCAGGCACGGCAACGGTTCTGGCTGCGCTTGTTCCGGTCGAGGATTCCTGGGACGTATCATTTTTGCAGGCGCTTACCAAGATCAAGATTCCAAGTATAAAAAATATGCTGAATTGTTTCATTGTATCGAATTTGCTGACAAAGATAAAATTTCAAAGTAATTTTAAGGTTCATTCGTCTGTCAGTGTATAACAAACGAATCGAACAAATATTTTAATGGCAGAACAGAATGTCATACAGGCGGTCAGAACCTACGGTCGGCAGTTGTTCGGCTTCATACGCGGGCGCGTGCCGACGGACGAAGATGCGGAGGATATTTTGCAGGATGTATGGTACCAATTGAGCAATCAGCCCGAAGTGGAGGCAATCGAAAGTGTGAGCGGCTGGCTGTACCGCGTGGCGCGCAATCGTATTACCGATTGGTTTAGAAAAAAGAAACCCGAATCGCTCGAAGACTACGGCTACGAGGATGAAAACGGTGAGTGGAATATCGCAGAGGCTTTGCTTATAGATAGCTTCACCCCGGAAGACGAGCATTTGCGGGAATTGTTCTGGGAAGCGCTGTTTGCAGCTTTGGATGAGTTGCCTGAAAAGCAGCGCGAAGTGTTTGTTTTGAATGAATTGGAAGATATGACCTTGCAGGAAATTGCCGATCAAAACGGTGAAAATTTGAAAACGATCATTTCCCGGAAGGGCTACGCAGTGAAGCATTTGCGCAAGCGACTTGAAGACATGTATAAAGATTTAATTGAATATTGAAAACGCTAAATTTCAACATAAAATGAGTGCGAAGAAAAAATTCTTGTTGTTTCCGGTTTTTGCTCTGGCGGCGCTGTTTCTGGGTGGATTGGTGGTGATGCTGTTGTGGAACGCCATTTTACCGGAGGTGACCAACGCGGGTACGCTGAGTTACTGGCAGGCGGTAGGCTTGCTGTTGCTTTCCAGAATTTTATTTGGCAATTGGCGCGGCGGCAAACCCGGCGGTTATTCTGGCAAAAAACAACACTGGCGGCATAAAGCCTGGCGCGAAAAATGGGCCAATATGAGCGAACAAGAGCGGGCACAATTTCGTGAGCAGTGGCGCAAGCGTTGCGGGGAGAAGCGGAGTTGGGGAGGGCAGGAGACCAAGAGAAATGGGGACGAGGAGATTTTGTGACGGAGAAACTCTGTGAGGGGAGATTTGGTGCAAATGTAAATTCTGAAAAATGCAAAAAAAACAATCGAAAAATTTTAAAGTAAAAAACTGACTCGCTCGTCTTCTGGATTATAACGCAGGTTCAAGCCTGCCATTCCAAATTTAAAACATAAGACTATGTATGTTCCAAAATTCGCAGTGCTGGGGCTGCTTGGCTTCCTGGCACTGGCAGTGATGCCTTTTTTCCTGATCCGGCTGGTGGTGTTTTTCTTCATCCTCCGCTTGACCGTGGGCATAGTAGCCAGACATCGCTTCCATAGAAAATTTGGCTACGCCCACCAACATTACCTGGAAAGTGGCCCCGAACCACTGGAAGCCGGCAATTACCGATTCTACGCAAGAAGATTTGAGAAAGAATACGACTACGAACCAGCTCCGAAGTACAGCGAAAAGGATTTGGTATAACTGCAAATATGCAATTGGCAGGCTATTCGATTTTTTGATGACAATTATAAAAACCTAACAATATGATGCATTATCATTCCTGCGGATCCAAAGGCTGGGGCCGCGGCAAAGGCAAGCACAGATTACACCAAAAACACGGCGATTTATTCCGAGTGCCGGTGAATGTGCTGAAAACCGACGAAAGTTATGAGATTTTCCTGGCAGCGCCGGGTAGAAAAAAAGAGGATTTCAAAATTTCGGTTCAGGGCGATGAACTGACGATTTCGTACAAAAAGCCGAAACAAGAGGAAGGTGAAGATCAGAATTGGGTGCGCTACGAATACCGCTTGGTGTCTTTCGAGCGAACTTTTCTGATTGACGAAACGGTTGATCCGGCGAATATTTCCGCAAAATACGAAGCCGGCGTGCTGCAAGTGACGCTGCCCATCAAACCCGGTAGCATCGTGCCTTCCCAGGATGTTTTGATCGCTTGATTTATCGGACAGGCTCAACCGGATTACCAGAATTTTATTCTGTAAGTCTGGTTCATCCTGTCTTAAAATGGAAAACTCCCACCAGATGCATTTCTGTGGGAGTCTTTTGTTAAGTATGACTTTTCTCCTTTCTCTTTATTTAAAATGCTGCCAGCCCTGCGCCGTAATCTCGTGGATATTGCCACCCTTAGTGTGAAGCTTGACGCCGTCTTTGGCACCTACAATCTCACCGGCGATATAGATATCGGGCAAAAACTTGACCTTGTCCACATCTTCCGGATCAATTGTAAAAAGCAATTCGTAATCTTCGCCGCCGCTGAGTGCACAGGTGATGGGGTCGAGCTTGAAATTGATCGCTTGCATCTGTGCATCAGGGTGAATCGGCACGCCGCTTTCTTCCAGAAAGGCGCCCACACCGGATTGTTTGCAAATATGCATCAGATCAGAAGCGATGCCATCCGAAATGTCGATCATCGCAGTCGGCACCAGCTTGTTTTTGGAGAATGATTCAATGACATCGCCTCGCGCCTCGGGCTTGAGTTGACGCCCCACCAGATAAGCCTGTTCTTCCAGATTGGGCTGTATATTCGGATTATCCAGGTATAATTGCTTTTCGCGTTCCAGTATTTGCAAGCCCAGATAGGCTGCGCCCACGTCGCCGGTGATGCAGATCAAATCCCCTACTTTGGCTCCGTTGCGATACACAATTTTATCTTTTTCGCCTTGCCCGATTGCAGTCACGCTGATTACCAAGCCTTTATTCGACGCTGAGGTATCCCCGCCAACTAGATCCACGCCGTAACGCTCGCAAGCTGCGTAGATACCCGCATATAACTCCTCCAATGCTTCCACCGAAAACCGGTTGGACATAGCGATGGACACCGTAATTTGCTTAGGAATCGCGTTCATCGCGTACACATCGGAAAGGTTGACCACTACAGATTTGTACCCCAAATGCTTGAGCGGCGTGTACATCAGATCAAAATGAATACCCTCCACCAGCATATCG